>NZ_JBNNVS010000007.1:0-188348 GCF_050280665.1 Pseudomonas sp. NPDC089547
CCCTGTGGGAGCGGGCGTGCCCGCGAACACCGGCAAAGCCGGTGCCATCCACTGCGTTGCCTGCTTCGCGGGCGCGCCCGCTCCCACAGGGCCGCGCCAGCTTCAGGTTTTCAGTGATACCTTTTCCTGCGTCGTCCGGTGATGAGTGCAGAACCTTCATTTTCTGCAGCACAGGACCCTCGCATGACTCCCCGTTTCCGCCTCAAGGCCCTGAGCCTGGCCATCGCCCTCGGCGCCCTGGCGCCCCTTCAGGCACCCCTGGCCGCCGACGCCACCGCACGCGCTTATCACCTGGCTGCCGGGCCACTGGCCGACGTACTGGCGCGCTTTGCCGCCAGCGCGGGGGTGCCGCTGTCGTTCGACCCGGCGCTGCTCAAAGGCGTGCAAAGCCAGGGGTTGGAGGCCAATTACAGCGTACAGGAAGGCTTCGCTCGCCTGTTGGCCGGCAGTGGCTACAGCCTGATAGCTACCGACAGCGGCGGCTACACACTGGCGCCAACGGTCGACCTGGGCAATGCCCTCGAACTGGGCGCCACCACCATCAACAGCGACCTTGCCGCCAATGCCAATACCTGGCAAGGCGGCCAGGTAGCTCGCAGCGCCCGCCTGGGCGTGCTTGGCGACCAGGCAATCAGCGACGTGCCGTTCAGCGTTACCAGCTACACCGCCAAGACCATCGCCGACCAGCAAGCCCGCACCCTGGGTGACGTGTTGCTTAACGACGCGTCGGTACGCCAGTCGGCGGGTTTCGGCAACTTCTCGCAGGTGTTCACGATCCGTGGCCTGCCGCTGAACACCGACGACATCAGCTACAACGGCCTGTACGGGGTACTGCCGCGGCAGATCGTGACCACCGAGGCACTCGAGCGGGTCGAAGTATTCAAAGGTTCCAGCGCCTTCATCAACGGTGTTGCCCCGCAGGGCAGCGGCATTGGCGGTGCAATCAACCTGGTGCCCAAGCGCGCAGAGGACACCCCCACCCGGCATGTCACCCTTGACTACGCCACGGGCGACAACATCGGCGGCCACCTGGACCTGGGCAAGCGCTTCGGTGAAGACAACCGCTTCGGCGCACGCATCAACCTGGCCCAGCATGACGGCGGCACCGGCGTGGACGACGAAGCCCAGCACTCCACCCTGGTGGCCGTAGCCCTGGACTACCGTGGCGAGCGCCTGCGCCTGTCCACCGACCTGGGTTACCAGAAAGAGCGCATCAACCAGGGCCGCGCGGTGATCTACCCCACCGGCAGTAAAGTGCCCCACGCCCCGTCGGCGCGTGACAACTACTCGCAAAGCTGGAGCTGGTCGCAGCTCGAAGACACCTACGGCATGGTCAACGCCGAGTACGACCTGAACGACAACTGGATGCTGTATGCCGGCGCCGGTGCCAAGCACACCCGTGAAAATGGTGAGTATTCCTCGCTGTACGTCAGCGACGCCAACGGCACCGCCCGTGGCGGCTTCCTTTATTCACCCCATGACGAAGACAACAAAAGCGCAGTGGCCGGGCTGAATGGCCGCTTTGCCACCGGCCCGGTCAGCCACCGCGTCAATTTCGGCCTGTCGGGCATGTGGGGTGAGCAGCGGTCGGCCTATGAGGCGCTGGCTGCGGCCAAACGCTATGACAGCAACCTGTACAACCCGGTGAAGGTGCCGCGCCCGACCGACACCTATTTTGGCAGCGACTTGCATGACCCGCGCATTGTCGGCAAAAACCGCAACAAAAGTGTAGCGCTGTCCGACACCCTGGGCTTTTTCGATGATCGAGTGCTGCTGACCGTGGGCGTGCGCCGGCAGTCGATCAGCGTGGACAGTTGGGCGACCGCCACCGGTACACGCAACACGCCTTATGACGAGTCCATCACCACCCCGGTGTATGGCCTGGTGATCAAGCCTTGGGAGCATGTGTCGTTCTATGCCAACCGCATCGAAGGCCTGGCCCAGGGCCCGACTGCACCTTCCAGCGTGACCAACGCCAACGAAGTGTTCCCGCCCAAGCGCAGCAAGCAGGTCGAAGCCGGGGTGAAGCTGGACTGGAACAGCTTCGGCGCCACCCTGGGCGTGTACCGCATCGAACAGCCCAACAGCGTCACCTACCGCGCACCAGGTGCAACGCTGGATACCTTCAGCATGGACGGCGAGCAGGTCAACAAGGGTGTGGAACTGAACCTGTTCGGTGAGCCGGTGGACGGCCTTCGCCTGTTGACCGGTGCAGTGTTCATGCACACCGAACAGAAGAACACTGCCTATGGCAGCAACGACGGCAACCGCGCTGCCGGCGTGCCACGCTTCCAGTACAACCTGGGTGCCGACTGGGACGTGCCTGGCCTTGAGGGCGCCGCGCTCAGCGCCCGCGTGCTGCGCACCGGGGGCCAGTTTGTGAACGCGGCCAACAGCCTGAGCATCCCGGCCTGGACCCGGGTGGACCTTGGCGGGCGCTACCGCTTCAAGGTCGATGACAAGCAGGTGACGTTGCGCGCCAATGTGGAGAACGTGGCGAACAAGGCGTATTGGGCGTCGGCGTCGACATCCAACAACTACCTGACCCAAGGTACTCCGCGGGTTTTGCGCCTGTCGGCCAGTGTTGATTTCTGAGCCTGGAGGCCAGCAGCTGTTATAGCCTGATCCGGCCTCATCGCGGGTAAACCCGCTCCCACAGGTACTGCGCTAGCCTCAAGGTTGATGCGATCCCTGTGGGAGCGGGTTTACCCGCGAAGAGGCCGGCACAGGCACAACTGTTTTCTTTGCCACCGCCGCTCAAGTACAGTCTGCCCATGGACAAGTACGCCCCCCGCCAATGGCTCCCCCACGAGCAACCCAGCCTGCCGGGCTCCCCCTCCACGCCCCTGCATTCGCCCGCCAGGCGCTTGGCCTACGGCGTGGTCGGCCTGCTGGTGGCCATTACCGGTGGCCTGGGCAACGCGCTGGTCACCGCCAACCTGGTGTTCCTGCAAGGCGCCCTGGGCGCGACCACGGCCGAAATGGCCTGGCTGCCCGCCGCGTACGTCATGACCAACGTGTCCATCAACCTGCTGCTGGTCAAGTTTCGCCAGCAGTTCGGCCTGCGCGCATTCACCGAAGTGTTCCTGGTGCTGTATGCCCTGGTCACCTTCGCCCACCTGCTGGTCAACGACCTCAACTCGGCCATCGCCGTGCGCGCGGCCCATGGCATGGTCGGCGCCGCGCTCAGTTCGCTGGGGCTGTACTACATGATCCAGGCGTTCCCGGCGCGCTGGCGGCTCAAGGCAATGGTGCTGGGCCTGGGGGCCTCGCAGCTGGCACTGCCGCTGGCGCGGATTTTTTCCGAAGACCTGCTGCAGATTGCCGAATGGCGTGGCCTGTACCTGTTCGAACTCGGCCTGGCGCTGACGGCACTGGGCTGCGTGCTGATGCTCAAGCTGCCACCGGGTGACCGTTTCAAGACATTCGAACCACTGGACTTCCTCACCTTCACCCTCATGGCCAGCGGCACCGCCCTGCTCTGCGCCGCGCTGTCGCTGGGCCGTATCGACTGGTGGCTGGAGGCGCCGTGGATCGGCGTGGCGCTGGCGGCATCGATCGGCCTGATTTTCAGCGGCCTGGCCATCGAGCACAACCGCCAGAACCCGTTGTTGATGACCCATTGGCTGGGCAGCGGTACCGTGATTCGCCTGGCCCTTTGCGTGGTACTGATCCGTATGGTCACGTCCGAACAGTCCACGGGCGCAGTCGGCTTCTTACAGGCGCTGAACATGGGCAGCGAGCAAATGCGCACGCTGTATTGGGTCATGCTGCTGGGTGCGGTGGCGGGCCTGGCCAGCAGTGCCCTCACCATCAACCCCAACCACCTGGTGATACCGCTGTTCGTCTCGCTGCTGGCCATGGCGGCCGGCGCCTTCATGGACAGCAGTTCCAGCAACCTCACGCGCCCGGCGCAAATGTACTTCAGCCAGTTCCTGCTGGCATTCGGCAGCACCTTCTTCCTCGGCCCGTCGATGGCCCTGGGCATCAGCCATGTGCGCGCCAACCCGCGCAACCTGGTGAGCTTCTCGGTGCTGTTCGGCATCTGCAACAACCTCGGAGGCCTGATTGGTGCGGCACTGCTGGGTACTTTCCAGACCTGGCGGGAAAAATTCCACTCCAGCCACCTGATGGACCGCCTCAGCTACCTGGAGCCACTGGTAACCGCCCGCGTGCAGAGTGGCGGCGCCGGCTACGGCGGCATCTTTGCCGACCCGGCAGTGCGCAGCGAGGCCGGCATGCGCTTGCTGGCCAGCGCCGCCACCCGCGAAGCGAACATCATGGCCTACAACGATGTGTTCGTACTGATCGGCAGCATCGCTATCCTGACCATGGTCTGGATCTGCATCCGTAGTACCTGGCTCTGGTACGCAAGGCGCCAGGCCACCCCCACTGACACCAGCCCCGGCGCGCCCACCCGATGACCGACGACACCCGCACCACAACCACCACCGCCATCGCCGAAACCCCGGAAGGCGTTACACCGCCCAGCGAGCCGACCAGCCCGGTGCGCTCGCGGCGGGTGCGCATCCTGTCATCGGTAAGCTTCGCCTGCGTGGCCCTGGCCGGCATCCTGCTGGTGCTGTATGCCTGGCGCCTGCCGCCGTTCAGCAGCGCCATTGAAAGCACCGAAAATGCCTTGGTGCGCGGCCAGGTGACGATCATCGGCCCGCAGCTCAGTGGCTACATCGTCGATGTGCCGGTGCACGACTTCCAGTTCGTCAAGGCCGGTGACCTGCTGGTGCAACTGGACGACCGTATCTACAAGCAGCGCCTGGCCCAGGCCATCGCCCAGCTGCAACAGCAACAGGCTGCCCTGGCCAACAACCTGCAACAGCGCAACAGCGCCGAAGCCACCATTGCCCAGCGCCAGGCGGCCATCGGTGATGCGGCGGCCCAGGCGGCCAAGGCCAAAGCCGACCTGGGCCGCAACCAGGCGCTGGTCAACGACGGCTCGGTGTCACGCCGTGACCTGGACCTGGCCCGCGCCAGTGAAGCCGCAGCAGTCGCCAGCCTGGCCCAGGCCAAGGCAGCACTGGAAATCGCCCGTCAGGACCGGGAAACGGTGGTGGTCAACCGGGCGGCGCTGGAGGCATCGGTGGAAAATGCCAAGGCCGCCGTGGCGCTGGCGCGTATCGACCTCGACAACACCCGTGTCACCGCCCCGCGCGACGGCCAACTGGGCCAGATTGGCACGCGCCTGGGGGCTTACGTGAACTCCGGCGCGCAGTTGATGGCACTGGTGCCCGACACGTTGTGGGTTATCGCCAACATGAAGGAAACCCAGATGGCCAATGTGCGCATCGGCCAGCCGGTGACGTTCACCGTGGATGCGCTCAACCACCTCAAGCTCAAGGGGCACGTGCAGCAGGTTTCGCCGGCCACCGGCTCGGAGTTCGCCTTGTTGCAGGCGGACAACGCCACCGGCAACTTCGTCAAGATTGCCCAGCGAATTCCGGTGCGCATAACCGTGGATGCCGGTCAGGACCAAGCCAGGCGCCTGCGCCCAGGGATGTCGGTGGTCGTCAGTATCGATACCCGCAGCCAGGATTGAGGCTGTTGCTGCCGGCCTCTTCGCGGGTAAACCCGCTCCCACAGGTCCGCTACAACGCTTGGAATCCATGCAGTACCTGTGGGAGCGGGTTTACCCGCGAAGAGGCCGGGCGGGCACATGCCGAGATGCCGTCGTGCCACGATTGCGCCGCTCTGGCCCGTGGGTTTTAATCCCGACCGATCCGTTTTCAAGGAAGTGTCACCATGTACAGGAAGATCGTGCCGATGGCGCTGCTGGCAACCCTGGCCGGTTGCTCAGGCAGCGAGGACACCAGCAAGGCCAGTTTCCAAAAGGCCGCCCAAGCCCACCTCGACACCCGCTACCCGCACTGCTTCATCAACAGCGCATTCCCCACCAAAACCCAGGACTTCGACCTCCAAGGCACCAACAAGGCGCTGCATGCCCTGGCCCGGGTGGGCGTGGTCAGTGAAAAGGAAGTCTCGCGTACCGAAGTGCCTGCCCGGCTTTGGCAGCCGGCACGCACTGACATCTACTACGCCTATGACCTTACCGACGAAGGGCGCAAGTATTACAAGGCCGACAAGGGCCTGTGCTTTGGCACCGCACAGGTAACAGCCATCGAGCAGTTCAGTGAACCAAGCGAGGCAACGGGGCAGAAAGCCTCGAATGTGACCTATGCCTACAAGATTACCGGGCTACCGGCATGGGCCAATGATGAAGGGGTCAAGGCCAGCATTGCCGACCTTGGCAAGGCCGTTGCCAGTAATGACACACCGTTCAAGGAAACCCGGGCAATGGTGCTGACCGCACAAGGTTGGCAGTTGCAGGAGAAGTAGTGGGTTGCGAGGGCTGCATTGCAGCCCCCGGCTTGTCTGTCACAGACACATTCATGTCGCCTACAGACTGCGGCGTCTCGTCGCATACCAAAGCCCCTTGGGCAAAACCTCGCAAGCCCGTAGAATCGCGCCTCCTTTTCGCCCGTCGCCTTTAACGGTGGCAACCGTCAGCAACGACAGAGTCCGTGCCTGAACACATGAACGCACATGTGAAATAGGCTCAACCCTCCCCGCACAGCCCTGCTCCTGCCAGGCAAAGCGGTTGAGTCTTGCCCAGGTCGCATCCGTGTAGACACTCGCCCATGTTTGGGTCGAGCCAATGTGCGCGTCCGAGAAGGCGCTCATTCCGCTCATCCAACTAGAGGTACGTATGTCTCCGCGTTTGCTGGCCATGGCGCTGGCGCCCCTGCTCGGGTTGTTCATCATTGCCCTGGGCAACGGCTTCATGTCTTCCCTGACCACCCTGCGCCTGGGCGCTGCCGGTGAGTCGGCCACCACCATCGGTATCGTCTCGGCGAGCTACTTCATCGGCCTGACCCTGGGTGCCATCTTCAACGACCGGCTGATCCTGCGCATCGGCCATATCCGCGCGTACACAAGCTTTGCTTCGCTGATCGGCGCGACCATCCTGCTGCAGGGGCTGTTCTACGACGTCACCTGGTGGTCGGTGCTGCGCCTGATCAACGGCTGGGCCGCGGTCGGCGTATTCCTGGTAATCGAAAGCTGGCTGCTGCTGGCCGGCGACGCGAAGATCCGTGGCCGCCTGCTGGCGCTGTACATGATCGCCTTCTACGGCGCCGGGGTAATTGCCCAGGCAGGCCTTGGCGAAATCACCCAGCTTGGCGACTCTGCACCCTTCATGCTGGCTGGCGTACTGGCTGCCCTGTCGGTACTGCCCATCGTGATCCTGCCGCGGGTATCGCCACTGCTGGAACAGGTCGAACCGCTCAAGCCACGCCAACTGCTCGGTGTTGCACCGTCGGGGCTGGTAGGCTGCTTTGGCTCAGGTGTGATCATTGCCGGCATCTATTCCTTGCTACCCCTGTACTTGCAACGCATCGGCCTGGACGTGGGTGAAGTCGGCACGATGATGGCCTGGGTGATCCTGGGTGCGATGTTGTTGCAGTACCCGGTCGGGCGCTGGTCGGACCGCAAGGACCGCCTGGATGTGCTGCTGGCCCTGGCTGCATTGTGCGTGGTGCTGTCACTGATCACGGTGTTCCTGGCATCGGACTCGCTTTTGCTGCCTGCAGTGCTGTTCCTGCTGGGTGGAGGCGTGTTTACCCTTTACCCGGTAGCCGTCAGCCACGCCGCCGACCGTGCGCCCTCCGATGCGTTGGTGCCCATGATCCAGGGCTTGCTGCTGATCAACTCGCTGGGTTCGGCCATGGCGCCACTGGCCATTTCGCCGCTGATGACCTCGTTTGGCGAGGTCGGTCTGTTCTGGGCCTTTGCCGTGGTCAACCTGGGCATGGTGTGCTTCTTCATGTGGCGCCGCGGCAAGCGCCCGGCCGCAGAGCACCCTGCACCGTTCACCGCATCGACCACCTTCTCGCCAACCGGTGCTGAACTGCGCGTGACCGAAGACCTGATGCACGCAGCGCAGGAGCATCCGCCGTTGGAACCGGTGGAAAGCCCGGCGCCAGCGCAACGTTCGGAATCTCATTGATGCCTGGGGCCGCGAAGCGGCCCCAGAACCCACCACTCGTCGCCCCGAAGGCACCCCGGCACCGGCACCCAGCCAAACGAATGACAGATCATCCGCAAAGGAGACGTCCCATGACCCGCATTCGCCCCCTCTCCCTGTGCCTGGCGCTCGCGCTGGCCAGCCTCACCGGCACCACCTTCGCCGCCACCGACACCAACACCGACAGCCGCCCGCAAACCGACCAGTCTGGTGGCAAGACCGCGGGTGACGGCAGCAGCGTCAACAGCCCCGGCAGTGGCCAGAACAACGACAGCAGCGATACGGGCAGCAACAGCGATGCCGCCGACGGCGCCAGTGGCGGCTCCAACAGCACGGGTGAGGCCACCGGGTCTGGCGCCGGGCACACCGGCGGTACCGCCGAGGACCAGGACAGCCATTGAGCCAGGCCAGCACGCAGCAGCAGCTGTTGCCCGAAGGACCGGTCGGATATGTAACTTGATCAGTGGCGCAACATCGAGAAACCCAATGGCCCTGCGGAAGGGACGCTGAGCAACCGCCTTGCCGGTAAGCTGTGTTTTTCAACCCTGCGATGGAGTCGCCATGAACCTCAAAGTTTGGCTGTTCGCTACCTTGCTGCCTTGCAGTGCCCTTGCCGCTGCTAACAATCAAGGCGCGCTTTCCGTCAACTCATCTTCATTCACCGATGGTGGCGTAATCGCCCTGCAGCAGGTCGGACCGGACCCGGCCTGCGGCGCCGGGGAAGAGCGTACCCCGCAACTGAGCTGGGACAACCTGCCCGCAGGTACCCGGTCGTTGGCGCTGATCATGTTCGACCCGGACGGCGGCAAGGGTATAGGCGTGGTGCACTGGGTAGCCTATAACATCGACCCGGAACAGGATGGGCTCAAGGAGGGTGCGGCCGGGCTAAGCGGGCAATACGTGACCGTGGGCCGTAACTCGCGTGGCACCCTCAGCTTCCGGGGCCCCTGCCCACCCGCTGGCGATAACCCGCACCATTACGCACTGACCTTGATCGCCACCGACCTGCCCTTGGGCACCCTGCCCGAAGGGCTAGACCGCAACGGCCTTTTGCAGTTGCTACAAGGCCACGCACTGGGCGCGCAAAGCCTGGTCGGGCGGTACGGGCATTGAACCAAACAGTACAAAAACAAATGATCGAGCCAATAGCATTTATCCATTGAATGGCCCGGGCGAAGTGAAGTAAGCTCGGGCTCATTCACTGGAGAGCAACATGCCGAAACACACCCGCAACCACGCCAACCACACCGGTCGCAACCTGCGCCCTGTGCAGGCTGTTGCCGGCTGCGTGGCACCTGCCAGCTATTACTTTGGGTATTGGTTTAGCCACTAGGCGCCGATACCCACACGGCGCCCACCTTCGAGGGGCCGCCGAACATGAGAATACTCAAACCCCCGGTCGGCTCCCCGACCGGGGGTTTTGCTTTTCAGGCCTTTGAACAACACCGATTCACATTGAGGACAGATTCATGAACTACGCCACTTATTACTACGCAAACACCTATGCCTGGCGATTTAGCCAATCCCGTTCGGGCCAGCCTGCCGCCTCCGACCGGTCTTCCATAGGTGGCAATGCAGCAGCCAATACGAATTCAACGATCTGTCGAACACCTCGATAGGGCCGACCACGCGGGCCACAACCCGCCGTCCGCCCAGGGAAAAAAGCCATGCAAGCTTCCAGCCTCGCCCTGCCCCTGACCCAGCCGCAAGCGGCCAACACCACCGTCAGCATGCGCCTGCCCAGCCCACACCTGCTCAAGCAGCAGATGCCGCTGACCAGCGAACTCACCCAGCAAGTCCACGCTCACCGCCAGGCCATTCGTGACATCCTCGAAGGCCGAGATCCGCGCCTGCTGGTCATCGTCGGCCCCTGCTCGATCCACGACCCCCGCTCGGCCCTGGAATACGCCGACCGCCTGGCCGCCCTCAGCCGCGAAGTCGACGACAAGCTGCTGCTGGTGATGCGCGCCTACGTCGAAAAACCGCGTACCACAGTGGGCTGGAAAGGCCTCGCCTACGACCCGCACCTTGATGGCAGCGACGACATGCACTCGGGCATCGCCTTGTCGCGCGGGCTGATGATCAGCATGATCGAACGCGGCCTGCCGGTTGCCACCGAGCTGCTGCAACCGATGGCCGCCGGCTACTTCGACGACCTGCTGGCCTGGGCCGCCATTGGCGCACGCACCACCGAATCGCAGATTCACCGGGAAATGGTCAGCGGCCTGGAACTGCCGGTCGGCTTCAAGAACGGCACCGACGGCGGCATCGCCATCGCCAGCGACGCCATGCGCAGCGCAGCCCACCCGCACCGCCACTTCGGCATGGATGCGCAGGGCCACCCGGCCATCATCGAGAGCCTGGGCAACCCCGACACCCACCTGGTACTGCGCGGTGGGCACAAGGGCCCCAACTACGATGCCAACAGCATCGCCATGGCCCGTCAGGCACTGGCCAAGGTTGGGTTACAGGCACGCATCATGGTCGATTGCAGCCACGCCAACAGCGGCAAGGACCCGGAGCGCCAGCCCGCGGTGTTCAATGATGTACTGGAGCAGCGCCTGGCCGGCGACCGCTCGATCGTAGGTGTGATGATCGAGGGGCACCTGTTCGATGGCTGTCAGGCGCTGGGCAAGGGCGCACTGAAATACGGCGTGTCGATCACCGACGGCTGCCTGGGTTGGGCTTCGACTGAAACCCTGTTGCGTGAAGCGGCACAAAAACTGTAAGCGAAGGTTGCAAGCCTGGCGAGACATACCCCAAGCAAGTGCGCTAGGCTTGCCTTTTTACCCCAAGGAGCAGTACCCATGGCCCGTGCAACCGCCCGCCACATCCTGGTCAGCAGCGAAGAGAAGTGCAACGAACTGAAAGCCCAGATCGAAGCAGGCGCCGACTTTGCTGAAATCGCCAAAGCCAACTCCACCTGCCCGTCCAGCCGGCAAGGCGGTGACCTGGGTTCGTTCGGCCCAGGCCAGATGGTCAAGGAATTCGACACCGTGGTGTTCAGCGCTCCGGTCAACACCGTGCAAGGCCCGGTGAAGACCCAATTCGGCTACCACCTGCTGGAAGTGACCAGCCGCCAGGACTAAGCCCTCGCAGCTGATGAAAGTCCGTGTGGGAGCGGGCGTGCCCGCGAATAGGCCAGGCCAGACAACCTCGTTGCCTGAGCCGACGCATTCGCGGGCGCGTCGCAGCGGCGCACCGCCGCTCCCACAGGGTTTGTGGAGCCTGTTCTTGCTTTGTCTGGCTTTCAATGCCCAAGCCGCCCCCACCCACGCCCTCACCGTCTACGACGAAGCCCCCCGCTACAACGCCAGCTTCCAGCATTTCGACTACGTAAACCCGAACGCCCCAAAGGGCGGCATCCTGCGCCGCTCGGCCATCGAGATCGGCCAGTTCGACCATATCCTGCCCTACATCGACAAGGGCATCGGCGTCAGCGAAGTCGATGGCCTGCTGTACGCACCTCTGGCCGTGCGCTCGTTCGATGAACCCTACACGGTCTATGGCCTGATCGCCCGCAGCATGGAGCGCGGCCCGAATGATGCCTGGCTGCGTTTCGAGATAGACCCGCGCGCTACATTCGCCGATGGCAAGCCGGTGCGTGCCGAGGATGTCCGTTTCACCTTCGAGCTGTTGATGAGCAAAGGCAGCCTCAAATACCGCACCCAGTTCGCCGACGTGACCGGGGTTACCGTGGAAGGCCCGCAGCGTGTGCGTTTCGACTTCAAGCCCGAGCACGGCCGCACCCTGGCCCTGGACCTCGCCAGCCTGCCGGTGCTGCCCGAGCACGACTGGGGGCAGCGCGACTTTGCCAATGGTGCAGGCTTCGACAAGCCGGTCGGCAGCGGCCCGTACCGCATCGGGCGCATCGACAACGGCCGCAGCATTACCTTCGAACGCGACCCGAGCTGGTGGGCACGTAACCTGCCGGCCAGCCGTGGCCGCTACAATTTCGACAAGCTGCGCATCGAGTACTTTGGCGACACCGAAGTAGCCCGGCAAGTACTCAAAGGCGGTGGCTACGACTACAACCGGGAGTTCTCCGCCACCGCCTACACCCTGGGTTACAGCGGCGCTCAACTGGACGACGGCCGCTTGCAGCGCGCCCACCTCGGCCCGGCCAAGCCACAGGTTGCCCAAGGCTTCGTGTTCAACCTCGACCAGCCGCAGTTCAAGGACCGCCGCGTGCGCCAGGCACTTGGCATGCTGTGGGACTACGAATGGAGCAACCGGCAGATGATGCGCAATATGTACATCCGCCAGCAAAGCGTGTTTTCCAATACGCCGCTGGCGGCACGCAACCTGCCGGATGCTGGCGAACTGAGGTTGCTCGAGCCGCTGCGCGGCAAGGTGCCAGACGAAGTCTTCACCACCGTCTTCACCGCCCCGGTCACCGACGGTTCGGGCATCATCCGCAAGCAGCAGTTGCAGGCCCTGGCCCTGCTTGAGCGCGCCGGCTGGCATCCTGAGGGGGACCGCCTGGTCAACAGCCAGGGCACGCCACTGGCGTTCACCTTTCTCAACGGCCAGTCGGGCATGGAACGCCTGCTATTGCCGTGGAAGCGCAACCTGGCACAGATCGGCGTTACCCTGAATATCCGCAACGTCGACTCGGCCCAGTACGTGAACCGCCTGATGGCACGGGACTACGACATGATCGTCACCGGTTATCCGGTCACCCTGTCGCCGGGCGCAGAGCTGTACAACTACTTCGGCTCGGCCGCCGCACACGACCCCGGTTCGAACAACCTCATGGTGTTGCAGGATCCGGCCGTGGACCACCTGATCGACGGCCTGGTACGCGCCGACACCCAGGCCGACATGCTGCACCATGCCCGTGCCCTGGACCGGGTGCTGCAATGGAACTACTACTGGATCCCCAACTACTACCCGCCGGGTAGCTCCACCGCCTGGTGGAACCGCTTCGGCCTGCCAAAGGTGCAAGCTGCCTATGACGAAGGCCTGGACACCTGGTGGGAAGTCAGCCCCACACCGCTGACCAACGCACAAATGGCCGAACGCAAAAAGGCCTTGCCATGACTATCTACATCCTACGCCGGCTGCTGTTGATCATCCCGACCTTGCTGGCGATCCTGCTGGTCAACTTTGCTATCGTTCAGGCCGCGCCAGGCGGCCCGGTGGAGCAGGCGGTGGCGCGCCTGCAAGGCCTTGGTGGCGGCGCACCCGGCGCACGGGCCGAGGTAGTGCATGGCGAGTCGCGTGCTACGCGGGGCCTGGACCCCAAACTGATCGAAGAGATCAAGCGCCAGTACGGCTTCGACAAGTCCGCCCCCGAGCGTTTGTGGCTGATGCTGGGCCAATATGCCCGGCTGGACTTCGGCACCAGCTTCTTTCGCGGGGCCAAGGTCACCGACCTGATCCTCGACAAATTGCCGGTGACCCTGTCACTGGGCCTGTGGGCCACGCTGATCACCTACCTGGTGTCGATCCCGCTGGGCATCCGCAAGGCGGTGCGCCATGGCAGCCGTTTCGATGCCTGGAGCAGCGCACTGATCGTGGTCGGCTACGCCCTGCCCTCGTTCCTGTTCGCCCTGCTGCTGATCGTGTTGTTTGCCGGTGGCACCTCGCTCAACTGGTTCCCGGTGCGTGGCCTGGTGTCGGACAACTTCGACGAACTCAGCCTGCTGGGCAAGGTCGCCGACTACTTCTGGCACCTTGTGCTACCGGTCGGGGCCTTGGTGATCGGCGGTTTTGCAACGCTTACGCTGCTGACCAAGAACGCCTTCCTCGACGAGGTTTCCCGCCAATACGTGGTCACCGCCCGGGCCAAGGGCCTGAGTGAACGCCGGGTGCTGTATGGCCATGTACTGCGCAATGCCATGCTGCTGGTGGTGGCTGGCTTGCCGCAGGCGCTAATTACCGTGTTCTTTGCCGGTTCCCTGCTGATCGAGGTGATCTTCTCGCTCGATGGCCTGGGCCGCATGAGTTACGAGGCCGCTGTATCGCGGGATTACCCGGTGGTGTTCGGCACGTTGTTCATCTTCACGCTGGCGGGCTTGCTCATCCGCCTGGTAGGTGACCTGTCGTACACGCTGCTCGACCCGCGCATCGACTTTGACACGAGGGCGCACTGATGCTTTCCCCCATCTCGCGCCGTCGCCTGCAACGCTTTCGTCGCAACCGCCTGGGCTGGGTTTCGCTGTGGCTGTTCGCCGGGCTGTTGTTGCTGAGCATGGCCGCTGAGCTGGTGGCCAACGACAAGCCCCTGCTGCTGGGCTACAAAGGCGAGCTGTACGTACCGGCACTCAAGCGCTACACCGAACAGCAGTTTGGCGGCCAGTTGCCGTTTCAGCCTGACTACCGCAGTGCCTATGTGCGCCAACTGATAGCAGATCAAGGCGGCTGGATGCTGTTCGCGCCCATCCCGTTCAGCGCCGACACCCCCAATTACGACTTGCAAGTACCTACCCCCAGCCCGCCAAGTGCGAGCAACTGGCTGGGTACCGACGACCAAGGCCGCGACGTGTTGGCGCGAGTGCTGTATGGCACGCGGGTATCGCTGCTGTTCGCTTTTGCCCTGACCGTGGTCAGCGTGTTTATCGGTTTGCTGGCTGGCGCGCTTCAGGGTTATCACGGCGGCTGGGTCGACCTGCTGGGCCAGCGGCTGCTGGAGGTGTGGTCGGGGTTGCCGGTGCTGTACCTGCTGATCATCCTCAGTGGTTTTGTCGAGCCGGACTTCTGGTGGCTGTTGGGGATCATGGCGCTGTTCTCCTGGTTGACGCTGGTTGACGTGGTACGCGCCGAGTTCCTGCGGGGGCGCAACCTGGAGTATGTGAACGCCGCCCGGGCGCTGGGTTTGCCGGACAGCCAGGTGATGCTGCGGCATATCCTGCCCAATGCGATGAATGCCACGCTGACCTACATACCGTTCATTCTGACCGGGGCAATCACCACCCTCACTGCACTGGATTTTCTCGGGTTTGGCATGCCGGCCGGCACAGCCTCGCTCGGCGAGCTGGTGACCCAGGGCAAGCAGCACCTGGAGGCACCGTGGCTGGGCTTTACTGCATTCTTTGCACTGGCAGTGATCTTGTCGCTGCTGGTGTTTATCGGGGATGGCTTACGGGAGGCGTTCGATCCCAGGGGCTAAGACACCTTGTTGACAGGAGCTTTGCATGACCATAAAAGGCAAGACTGCACTCGTCACCGGTTCCACCAGTGGCATCGGTTTAGGCATTGCCCAGGTGCTGGCCCGTGCGGGCGCCAACATCGTGCTCAACGGTTTTGGCGACCCGGCAGCGGCGCTGGCCGAGATCACCCGCCACGGGGTAAAGGCTGTTCACCACCCGGCAGACCTTTCGGATGTGAGCCAGATTGAAGCGTTGTTCGCCCTGGCCGAACGAGAATTCGGTGGCGTCGACATCCTGGTCAACAATGCCGGTATCCAGCACGTAGCGCCGGTGGAGCAGTTCCCGGTGGAAAGCTGGGACAAGATCATCGCCCTCAACCTGTCGGCTGTGTTCCATGGCACGCGCCTGGCGCTACCGGGCATGCGCACGCGCAACTGGGGGCGCATCATCAACATTGCCTCGGTGCATGGCCTGGTCGGTTCATCAGGCAAAGCGGCCTACGTGGCGGCCAAGCATGGCGTGGTCGGCCTGACCAAGGTGGTGGGCCTGGAAACCGCCACCAGCAATGTCACCTGTAACGCTATCTGCCCCGGCTGGGTCCTGACCCCTCTGGTGCAAAAGCAGATCGACGATCGTGCTGCAAACGGTGGCGATCCACTGCAAGCACAGCATGATCTGCTTGCCGAGAAGCAACCGTCGCTGGCATTCGTCACCCCCGAGCACCTGGGTGAACTGGTACTATTCCTGTGTAGCGAGGCCGCAAGCCAGGTTCGCGGCGCCGCCTGGAATGTCGATGGTGGCTGGTTGGCCCAATGACGGGCGGCGTGGGCCTGGCAGCGGTCTTGCATTCGTTTATCTGCAAGGAGGCCCTATGCGCCCAACCCCGATCACCGAGATCCTGGCCCTGACCCTGGCTGCCGCCGCGCCTGCAATGGCTGCCAGCCTGAAGGACGTCGCGCCCTACCCCGAGGCAGAAAAAGGCTTCACCCGGCAGGTGATCCACCTGCCGGCACAGGCCGATGAGTCGGCTTTCAAACTGGAAATCCTCGCTGGCAAGACGTTGCAGGTCGACTGTAATCGTCAACACCTGGGCGGCAGCCTGGAAGAGCGCACCCTCGAAGGCTGGGGCTACAACTACTACCGCCTGGGCAAAGTCAGTGGCCCGGTCAGCACGATGATGGCATGCCCGGGCGGCAAGAAGACCGAAGCCTTCGTGCCAGTGGTGGGTGACGGCTTCCTGCTGCGCTACAACAGCAAGCTGCCGGTGGTGCTGTACGTACCCAAGGATGTCGAAGTGCGCTACCGCGTCTGGTCGGCGTCGCAGAATGTGCAAAACGCTAAAGCAGAGTAAGAGCTGGAAGCTACGCGGTCCCTGTAGGAGCGGCCTTGTGTCGCGATGGGCCGCAAAGCGGCCCCGGAATCTGCACTGCGAAGCTGAAAATCTGGGGCCGCCTTGCGGCCCATCGCGACACAAGGCCGCTCCTACAAAGAGCACCCAATCGCTTCAAAGCGAATGAATCAGGCATAATGCGCCCCTTTTTTGCGCCACGAAGCACAGGTACCCCATGAAAGCCCAAGCCCGCCACATCCTGGTCAAGACCGCTGACGAAGCCGAAAAGCTCAAGCAGCGCATCGCCAACGGCGAGGCTTTCGACGTGCTCGCCAGGAAGTTCTCCATTTGCCCTTCGGGGAAGCGCGGTGGTGACTTGGGCGAAATTCGCCCGGGCCAGATGGTCGGTGCCATCGACCAGGTGATTTTCAAGAAGCCGCTGCGTGTGGTGCATGGGCCAATCAAAAGCAAGTTCGGCTACCACCTGGTGCAAACGTTCTACCGCGATTGATATCAGCAGGCCACCTGACATTTTTGCCAGTTGTCCCGTCACGGCACATTACTTACAACACAGGCAGGTCCGAAGCGACGCTTCAGGTAGTGGACCCTTCAATGGACACGGAGACCTGCCTATGCGTTGCCACCGCTTGCTACTGCCTGTTGCATTGCCGCTGCTGACACTGCCTTTACTGGCTCACTCCCAATCCCAGACGGTTACCCCCGGTGAGACCCTGGGCGCGCTTGTGCAAACCAACGACGCGGATACGTTCGAGATCCGTGGCGGAACGGTTCAGTCATTGCAACAAGGCAATGGTGTCGACACCTTCACAATGTCCGCAGGCACGCTAGGTTCCTTGAACCAAGGCGGCGACATGGACAACTTCACCATGACCGGCGGCACTATTACGGGTGCATTTGAAGACGGGGACATCGCCGACTTCCAAGGCGGCAGCATTGGCCGAATAGATCTCAAGCTCGCTGACAACGTGCTAACCATGTCCCAGAAACTCGGGATTGAAACCGTTGTAGTTGGCAACGTCGTCAGTGGCCTTGGCAACGACACAATCACCATGACCGGCGGCACCATCGGCGGTGATATCAGCACCAGTAGCGGCGTAGACAAGATCACCATCAGCGGCGGCACGCTCAAAGGCGAAATACGCACTGGCAACGATGATGATGTGTTTACCTGGACTGGGGGGGAGATCGGCAAACGGGTCATCCTGGAAAACGGTAACGACACAGCTACTGTCCGCACCCTCGACCTCAGCAACTCGACCGTTACCCTGGACGGCGGCACTGGCACGGACACGCTTGCATTCGAGCAGAGCAAGGTTGGCAAAGGTGCTTTGTACGTCAACTGGGAATCCATCAGCCTCAACCAAGGCAGCCAGCTGACCCTCGACGACACTCTCACCCTGGGCGACCTGGGCGCCGAGCAACCACGCGTAATCCCCGCCACGGGCACCGGCACCTTGCTGATCGATGCAGACAGCTCGCTGATCAGCCGCCAGGGCAGCATCACCAGTGCCCAGACGGGTAACAAGGTATCGGTTGTAAACGCTGGCACCATCGACCTGAGCCGTGGCAATGACGCCCAGGGCCGGCTGACCATCCAGGGTGACTACACCGGCAACAACGGCACCCTGCGCCTGAACAGTGTGCTGGCAGGCGATGACGCCGCCTCCGACCGTTTGGTGGTCAGCCGGGGCGCCATCAGCGGCTCTACCCAGTTACTCATCAACAACCTCAATGGCACGGGTGCAGCGACTGCCCAGAATGGCATCCAGGTCGTTGAGGCCCGCGACGGCGCCACCAGTACTGCCACTGCCTTCGTGCAGACACAGACACTGTCGGTTGGCGCATACGATTACCGCCTGTTCAAAGGCGGCGTAACCGCCGGTAGCGAAAACAGCTGGTACCTGCGCTCGACGGTGGTCGCCCCGGCCCCTGTACCCGAAACGCCAACTCAGCCAACCGAGCCGGGGGAGCCCCCGGTGATCGCCCCGGCGCAAACGCCACCGGTTGCGGCGCCGGCACCCGGCCAGGTCGAACTGCCGGCCCCCGTGCAAGGCGAAAGTTTGCCCCTGTACCGCCCGGAAGTCCCGGTTTACGCCGCAGCCCCAAGAGGCGCCGCGATCATCGCCCGTCAGGCCTTGGGCACCTTCCACCAACGCCAGGGCGACCAACAGTTGCTCAAAGGCGAAGGCGGCCTGCCCGCCAGTTGGGGCCAGGCCTACGGCGGCACATTGCGCCAGCAATGGAGCGGCACGGTCAGCCCGAGCCTGGATGGCGACCTGTACGGATTCAAAGTCGGCCAGGACCTGTACGCCAAGGTGGGTGACAACGGCTATCGCCAGCATGTCGGGTTGTACGTCAGCCACAGTCGCCTGGACGCCGACGTAAAAGGCTTTGCCCTGGCCGTTCAGGACCGCAGCGTCGGCGATCTGAAACTCGACGGCGACAGCGTGGGCGCCTACTGGACACTGGTCGGGCCGCAGGGCGCGTACCTGGATACCGTGTTGCAGTACACCCACCTCGATGGCCGCGCCCGCTCGGATCGCGGCGACAAACTCGACATCGATGGCCACGCCTGGACAGCCTCGCTGGAATCCGGCTACCCCATCGCCCTGTCCGAACGCTGGACCCTGGAGCCACAAGCCCAGCTGATTGCGCAAAAAGTATCGCTCGACAGCGCAAGCGACAGTGTCTCGAGCATCAGTCATGACGCCCAGGTAGAGTTGACCGGGCGGTTGGGCGTGCGTCTGGAAGGTGCGTTCACGGGCAGTAGCGGGCGCCTGTTGCAACCCTACGCACAAGTCAACCTGTGGCACGGTGATGGTGGCCGCGATACCTTGACCTTCGATGATGTCGACAAGATCAAGACCGACTACCGCTACACCTCGGCACAACTGGAAGGCGGCGTGGTAGCGCAGGTCAGTGAGGCACTGAGCCTGCACGGCGGCGTGCAGTACACCGCCAACCTGGACAGCCGCCAGCAGGAAGCCAGCGGCGTGAACGTGGGGGTGCGCTGGCAGTTCTGAGGTTACGCGTCACACAGAAGGGTTGTACTACTGTTCCTCCCTGTGAACGCTTTGGTAACGGTCCGATTTAGAATAGATTTTAATAACTCGGCCTAGGGATGGATGAAACATGCACAACCGCACCGAGTTCGCTAGACGCATGACTTATTGTTCATATGGTTACTCCCACAACAACCAAAGGTGTATCATCTCATTCAAAGGTGAACACCCCAACAGTATTGATGGCAGTTATTTTTTTGGAAATGGCTATCGACGTTACAACCCAGTGCTAAAACGATTTGAACGCGCTGACACAGAAAGCCCATTTGGGGTAGGGGGTATAAATGCCTATGCGTTTGTCCTCGGCGACCCGATAAATCTATCAGATCCATCGGGTCGTGGCCCTGGCTTGCCGATTAGCCCCCCACTTGCATTCAAAGGCAAGATACAATTGATAAAGGGGCTAAGGGTGTTCACAGTTGCCTCAGATAAAGTTCCAGCAGGCGCTATAATCACCATTGTGGCTCATGGCAACGGAGCCGGACAACTGGGAAAAAAATATGGCCCATACCATGCTGCCAAGAAAGTGTATCAGGCGATGAAAAACAATAACATCCCCGTCGACAGCTACCCTACTCATCTTGTTTCATGCAGAGGGGCCGACACGTCCATTTTCAATAAAACGCCAGCTGCACAGGAGTGGGCTAACCTTACCGGCCAGCCAGCCATCTCATATAAGGGGGTAGTGGTGGCGGCGAGAACAAAAATCCCGCGCAGAACAAAAAATTCATTCGACGGCTTTGTCAACATCTTCACTCATGAAAACTTCAAACCTGTCACATTCTATCCAGATGCAACAGCCACGACAGACGCAAGAAGTAGCATCAGAAGGCATTGAGTGCAAATGCCTGCACTCAATGCAAGGTCAACTCAAACCGCGTCAGCAGAGACTGTTTAATCAAACCCAGTACAGGCCAGATTGATGCGCGCCAGTACATTTTTCCACGATCATAGTCAGAGTTTTGATTTTTCTTAACGTCGTGCTGCCAGTAACCCAAGCCCGGCGCAGCCCAGCAGGGAGGCGCTGACCCGGTTGAACAAGCGGCGTGGGCCAGGCTGGCTGAACCAGCGCTGCATGTAGGCGCCCAAGCCTGCGTAAATGGCAATGGCGGCCCATTCAAGCAGCAGGAACAGCACGCCCAGCCACAGGAATTGCTCGCTCACCGGGGTGGCGCTACCGACCGATACGAACTGCGGCAGGAAAGCGGTGAAGATCAGAATGGCCTTGGGGTTACCGGCTGCCACCCAGAACTCCTGCCGTGCCAGGCGCCAGGTGCCACGCGGGTGATCCGTTGCCACCACGGCCTCGCCCACCGGTGCCCGCCACAGTTGCCAGGCGATATAGAACAGATACGCCGCACCCACCACCTTGATGGTCAGGAACAGGTATTCGCTGGTGTGCAGCACCACGGCCAGGCCCATGGCCGCCAGGGCGATCATGCCGCTGAAAGCGATAATGCGCCCACCACCGGCCACGCAGGCGGTGCGCAGGCCATAGCGGCTGGCATTGTGCAACGACAGCAGGTTGTTCGGCCCCGGCGCCATGTTCAAAGCGAAGCAGGCGGGAATGAAGAGCAGCAGGCTTGAAAGGTCCATTGTTGTTTTCCTTTGGCAACTGCTGTCTATTTCGGCGGTTGCGGGGCCTTGCGGTCAAGTTACAGCCAGCGATAAAAACTGTACGGGTACACGCCAGCTGTTACGCTGGCGGTGCCACCGAGGACCTTGAGATGCTCCGTTCGCAAAACGCGCTATGGCGCGACCCGGCACTCCCACATGTAGAAAGCCGCCGTGCCTGCCATAGCCGGGCCTGTTACAAGGCCCACAGCCACCCGACGTTTTCCATCGGCGCGGTGGATGCCGGCCATAGTCATTTCAGCGGCGCCGCACACGGGCAGCAACGCCTGACGCCCGGTACGCTGGTGCTGGTGCCGGCCCACCGCGTACATGCCTGCAACCCCGAACCTGGGCAGCCCTGGAGCTACCAGATGCTGCATGTGGATGCCGAATGGCTCAACCAGCTGCGCCAAGAGTCGGGGCTGGGCGGCGCCGGCCCTTGTGAGCCGGCACGTATCTGCCGGGAAGCGGCGGTGTATGGACAGTTCTGCGAGCTCAACAGCTTGTTGTTTTCCAGCGCCAGCAACAGTGAGAAAGATGCCGCATTGATTACCTTTCTCGGTGACCTGGACTTTGCCGCTCATGCACCGCTGGCAGCAGCCCCTGCCTTGGGCGCCACAGCATTGAGCGGGTTGATCGCGCACCTCGAAAGCCAGGACCCTGCGCAGTTGAGCCTGGAGGTGCTGGCCCGCGAGGCTGGGCTTGGCCGCTACCAACTCATCCGTACGTTCCGCACCGCCACCGGGTTTACCCCGCACGCCTACCTGCTCAATGCCCGGGTCAACCGTGGGCGGCAGTTGCTCGGTGAAGGGCAAGCGCTGGCAGAAGTGGCCTACCAGCTCGGGTTTGCGGACCAAAGCCATTTTCAGCGGGTATTCAAGGCCCATGTAGGGGTGACACCGGGGCAATACCGGGGCCGTTGATAGCCTGCAATATTGTTCAATACGCTGTGGCCCGGGCGGGGCAAAGTGCGGTTTTTACGCCTGAGCAGCCCCAATGCAACAATTCCTGATCATCGCCCTCGCCCACTTCCTCGCCCTGCTCTCGCCCGGCCCGGACTTCTTCCTGGTCGCGCGCAGCTCGATCACCAGCGGCTGGCGGCTTGCCAGCGGCGCCTGCCTGGGGATAGCCCTGGCCAATGGCGCGTTCATTGCCATGGCCTTCACCGGCCTGGCCGTACTGCAGGAAGGCAGCGTGCTGTTTACTACCCTGCAACTGGCCGGTGCCTGTTACCTGCTGTACATCGGCATGCTGTTCTTGCGCCATGCCGGGCAAACCCAACTGAGCATGGTCGCGGGCAATCCGCAGGTGCAAGGCTGGTGGCGTGGGTTGGGCATGGGGTTGTTGTCTGGCATCCTCAACCCCAAGAATGCACTGTTCTACGCCAGCCTGGCGAGCATGGTTGCCAGCGCCAGCGCCGGCTGGAAAACCGCCTACGCCCTTTGGATGTTCAGCATTGTGCTGCTGTGGGACTTGCTGGTTGCCGTGGCCATCGGCAACCAGCGGGTGTTGCGACGCTTCGCCCGCAGCCTGCCGTGGCTGGAGCGAGCCTCGGGCGTCATGCTGGTGGCATTGGGGCTGGTGCTGGTGATACATCTGGCGCGGGGCTGAGCAGTTTCAGCATGCGCATGTCCATCAAACTGAAGTGGCCACTGGCCCAACCACCGGTGTCCAGGTGCCAGACATTGCCCAGCAGCTTGGGCTCCAGCACCGGTGTATGCCCGACAAGCAAGGCGCGCAGGCCTTGCACTGGCTGGGTATCGCCTTCCTTCAGCCGGCGGCGCGACCACTGGCACACTTCCCGCACTTTGGGGTCGTCGTCCAGCTCCAGTTCCAGCCAACTACGTAATGCAGCCCAATCGGCAAACGGGCTGTCGGCGTGTAGAAGGCCTACCAAACCATCCGCACTTTCCACTTCGATCGCAATCGGCAGCTGCTCGAAGCGTTCCACGTAGCGTAATTGCTCGACCCGCGGCAGGTCGAGGAACCAGCTTCCGCCCGCTGCACGGTACATGTCCAGGTCAAGCCGCCCACCTCGCACGCGCGTGATTGCCAGCGCTTCATGGTTGCCTTGCACCGCATGAAACCAGGGCCGGGCAAGCCATTCCAATGCTGCCTCGCTGTGCGGCCCGCGATCGACCAGGTCACCCACGCTGAACAGGCGGTCCACGGCCGGATCGAACCCCACCGCTTCCAGGCACTGCTCCAGGCGTTGGAAGTGGCCATGGATATCGCCTACCGCCAGGTCTCGCCCGCGGATATTGGCGAGTAACCGCCGAAACCGTCCCATTACAATCTTCCTCTGCTGGTGGCGCCATGGCGGGCGTAAAATGGAAGCACTCCCCAACTACCCCGGAGGTGCATCATGCGTACCGCCCTTGTGTGTGCCGTGCTCATGGCGCTGTCACTGGACAGCATGGCACAAGGTACCCCGGCCGCGCAGGTCGAGGTGCGTTTCGACCACCCGGAAAAATTCCGCGATGCCAGCCTGGACAGCCATGGCTATGAGCGTGGCGCCGATGACTATGTGATGAAAACCCTCACCCAGTACCTGCAGAAACTCGGCCAGCGCTACCTGCAACCAGGCCAGCAACTGGTCATTGACATCCGCGATATCGACCTGGCCGGGCGCTTCGAGCCTTGGCACAGCCAGGCCTACGATGTGCGCTACATGCGCGAGATCACCTGGCCGACCATCGACCTGACCTACACCCTCAGCCAAGCGGGCAAGCCCGCCCAGCAGGTGCAGGAGCGGGTCAGCGACAAGATGTACCTCAGCCGCCCGGGCAGGGTCGCCAGCAGCAGCGACCGCCTGTATGCCGAGAAAGCCATGCTCAACGACTGGTTCCGCCAGCGCTTCGCCCCGCACCCGGCAACCTGAAAAACCCTTCACTGGTACAGGTGTTGGTGCCGGTAGTATGCTCGGCCCTTCAACCTGTACCAGGGAAGGGTTTAAATGAAACTGTGCGCCGTACAACTGGCTTCGCTCAAGGGCGATGTGCAAGGAAACCTCCAGCGCCACCTGGCCTGCATCGAGCAAGCCGCGGCCCTTGGCGCCGAGCTGGTGGTATTCCCCGAACTTTCGCTGACGGGCTATGAGCCTACCCTGGCACGCCAGACCGCCCTGCCGGTCAGCTCTGCACGGCTGGACCCGCTGCAGGCGGCCTGTGACCGGCTTGGTATCACCGTGGCCGCAGGCCTGCCGTTGCCGACACCCGAGGGCATTCGCATCGGCATGCCGATTCTCAGCCCCATGGCTGCCCGCCAGGCCTATGCCAAACGGCGCCTGCATGAAGACGAGTTGCCGTACTTCATCCCGGGCGACCAGGCAGTGTTGCTGCAGGTGGGTGAGCACCGGGTTGCACCGGCAATCTGCTACGAATCCATGTTCATGGCGCACGCGGCCGCTGCCCGCGAGCTTGGCGCGGACCTGTACCTGGTCAGTGTGGCGAAAACCACCAAGGGCATCCGCGAGGGGTACGTGCATTACCCCGATGTAGCGCGTGAGCTGGGCATGCCGGTGTTGATGGCCAACTGCGTGGGCCCCGCCGACACCTTCATCGGTGCCGGCGGTTCGGCCGCATGGGACAGCCAAGGGCGCTTGCTGGCCAGCCTGGATGACCACAGTGAAGGGCTGATCCTGCTGGACACCGGCAACGCCAGCGCAAGCGCCCTGCCCTTGGACCCACACCCGGCATGATCTATGTGCTTATCGCGCTGGTGAGTTACAGCGGCACGTACTACCTGGTCGGCTTGCTGATTCAGGGCCAGCTTGCCGATGTGGCCGAAGGGTTGCGCCATCGGCCCGATGCGCCGACACCCGGCGAGTACCTGCGCGAGGTCAGGCCCCAGGCACGCAGGGCCCACCGGCACTACACCCTGATGGCCGGGTCGGCGGTGGCCATACTGGCCTGCCTGCTCGCCAGCTGGTTCGCCTGACGCCTTACAGGTCCAGTGCCAGGCTCTGCCGACCTTCCAGCGCCAGCAAGTACTGCTTGGCCGCCAGGCCGCCGGCAAAGCCGGTAAGGCTGCCCGAAGCACCGATCACGCGGTGGCACGGGGCGATGATGGAGATCGGGTTGCGGCCGTTGGCGGCGCCTACCGCCCGCACTGCACTGGGGTTGCCGATTTGCCGGGCAATGTCGCTGTAGCTGCGGGTTTCACCAAACGGTATCGCCAGCAACGCGGCCCATACCTGACGCTGGAACGCGGTGCCGGCAAAGTCCAGCGCCAACTCGAAACACTGGCGTTTGCCGGCAAAATACTCGCCGAGTTGCCGAGCGGTTTCCCGCAGCACCGGGCACTGGTCGTCGCGGTGCAAGGCGCCGAGACGCACGCGGTTTTCCCGTTCGTTTTCCCACAATACGGCGGCCAGGCACTCGCCACGCGCCACCAGGGTCAAGGTGCCGACGGGCGACTGCATGAGCGTGAATGCGCTGGACATAAGCGTTTACCTGGCTGTTTACGATGGGCGTACTGTACGCATCCACAGCCCTGCACGCACCCGCTTTCTTGCTCAGGTAATTGCACAACCGGCAATCTGCCGCGCCTCGTTGAGGTTGACCTTGGGGATCAACTCGGTGGGTATGCGCGAGTTGGCCGACAGGTTGTAGACATGGAAGTGCTCGTTCACCACCTCCCGCGCCATTAGCGTCAGCGACGGCAGGATGCGGCTGTCCCAATGCTGGTCGAGCCCGCAAGGCGAACACGGGCCCTGGCCATTTTCGTAGAAACGCCCCACGGTCTGGTCCAGGTCTACCCCGACCAGCAACACTTCTTCAAAACCCAGGTGATACGCCAGTTGCAGCGCCACATAGGCCACAGTCCGGGCATCAAAGAACCCGTATGCCAGGTCTTTGCTGAAGGCGATCGACCGGGTCCGTTTGCTCCACAGCGCACGGTTGCACACACAGTTGTCACCGTGGCCACGCAAACCGTCCAGCAGGCCTGGGGTGTCGGCCTTGCGCAGGGCGTAGCGTTCGGTGCTGGCTGGCACATTGGCACCGGCATATTGCTCGGGCCAGAGCGCCAGGCGTTCGCTGTCGCGCAAGGCGGTGGCGAACAGGGCCGGCTGTTGCTGGCGGAAGCTTTTGTCCGTGCACACGTAGAAGAAAGGCTTGATGCCATGTTCGGTAGTCATGGCGACCGAGCCGTTCATGGCGATGATGGGCAAATGCGCGAACTCGCCCAGCGGGAAATGCCTGGCAGAGGCGCCGGAGGCAAGAATCACCACAGGGCCCTGCCGGGTATTGCGACACGCCTCGAAACTGGAGAACGCCCCGCGTTCAGCGCTTGGCTGCGACGGAAGTGTGTTCATCAATGGCATCTATAACTGGACAGTACAAACCACAATACTGATCCGTGTATGTGCCGTGGCCGCTTTTACCTAACTTTACCCAACTGAACAGTAGTCGACCGCGAGTCCATGATTGGCGGGGTTCAGAGTGCGATGCAGCCCTCATGGACCACCTGTACAAAGAGTAGTTCCCCTACTTTGCGTGAGGAATAGAGGATGCAGCTGCCGACACGACAGACGGCTTTATTCATGAGCCAGCTTGATGCCTATGGTTGGCAGGTTAACCATTGCCCGTTTGCCAATCGGCAAGCAGACGCTGGGCATTCGTTCGGCAATCCATCCCTTGTGGCTTGGCCTCGATACCGGCAATAACCGCCAGCAACTGGGCGCGGTTCTGCGCCAGGCGCTGTTGCATGGCTTCGATTTCCGTCACCTTGCGCTTGAGGCTCGCCAACAACAGGCCATGGCCTGCCTCCGTTGCCCCTGAGGCGTCGCCCAGCTTGCGCATTTCCTCAAGGCTGAACCCGGCCTGCTGGCCACAGGTGATGATCTCCAGCGCCCGAACTACCTGCTCGGGGTAATCCCGGTACCCATTACCCAGGCGCCGGGCGGCAATCAACCCGCTGGCTTCGTAAAAGCGGATCCGCGAGGCGCTGAGCCCCGTACGTCGCGCCAGTTCACCAATTTTCATTTCAGCATCGTTCCCCTATTGACCTTAAAGTTGACTTTAACCTTAGCCTTCTCGGGAACCTAGCCCACGCCTGCGCAAATCGATGCGTGGTAGCCATCTCGGAGATCGCCATGACGCCATTCCAGCCCCTGCACCTGCCCAATGGCAGCATCATTCCCAACCGTATCGCCAAGGCCGCGATGGAAGAAAACCTGGCCAACGCGGATCAGACACCTTCCGACAAGTTGCTGCGCCTGTACCAGGCCTGGGCCGAAGGTGGTGCCGGGTTGTTGCTGACAGGCAACGTGATGATTGACCCCGGCGCAATGACTGGCCCTGGCGGCGTGATGCTGGACGACAGCCAGCCGCTACAACCCTTTCGCGACTGGGCCCGCACCGGTCGGGCCCATGGCGCGCAGTTCTGGATGCAGATCAACCACCCCGGGCGGCAGATGCAGGCCAACCTGGGCCAGCCCACCGTGGCACCTTCGGCTGTCGCCCTGGACATGGGCGGCCTGTCCAGGCTGTTCCCGGTGCCCAAGCCACTGGATGAAGCCGAGATCGCCGCAGTGATCCAGCGCTTCGCCCGTACCGCAGCGCTGGCCGAAGAAGCAGGTTTCAGCGGTGTGCAGATCCACGCCGCCCACGGCTATCTGCTGAGCCAGTTTCTGTCGCCGTTGAGCAACCAGCGTCAGGACCGCTGGGGTGGCAGCCTGGAAAACCGCGCGCGGCTGTTGCTGGAAGTGGTGAAAGCCGTGCGCGAAGTGGTTTCGCCCGGTTTCAGCGTGGCCGTCAAGCTGAATTCGGCAGACTTCCAACGCGGCGGCTTCGAACCTGCCGATGCCCGCCAGGTGGTGCTGTGGCTGAATGAGTTGGCGGTGGACCTGGTGGAGCTTTCGGGCGGCAGTTACGAGGCCCCTGCAATGCAGGGCGATGCGCGAGACGGCCGTACCCTGGCCCGCGAGGCTTATTTCCTGGAGTTTGCCCAGGAAACCGCCAGCATCGCGACCATGCCGGTGATGGTAACCGGGGGCATTCGGCGCCTGCCGGTGGTCGAGCAGGTACTGGCCAGTGGTGTGGCAATGGCCGGCATTGCCACGGCCCTGGCCGTGGAGCCCACCCTGCCCCGGCGCTGGCAGAAAGGCGAACTTGCGGCCACCGCTGCGCTGCAGCCGATTCGCTGGAAGCGCAAGGCATTCGCCGCGCTGGCTTACATGGCCCTGGTGAAGTTGCAGATGCGCCGGCTGGCGGCCGGCAACAGGCCAAAAGCACACGCGTCGCCGTTGCGGGCCTTGTTGTTGGAACAGGGCTGCACATTACTGCGGGTAAGGCAGTACAGGCGTATGATGAAAGGCCGAGCGAATCAAGGGTGAGGCACTGTCATGAACAAACCCTTACACGCACTGATCTTCGCCGTGGCGGCGGTGTCTGCCTGCTCATCCAGCTCAGCGCAGTATCACGACCAACCACTGGTGGCCAATGTTGAAACGGGCATGAGCAAAGACCAGGTCGTGCAAATCGGCGGCAAGCCCGCTGCCGAGTCGGACCGCACCGTCGTGCCGGGCACCTGCTATGACTACATGCTCACCAAAGCCGCAAACCGGCAACCCTACAGTGTAAGCTTCGACGGCGCCGGCAAGGTCGACAAGACCGCCTTCATGACCTGCGCCGAGTGGAGCAATGCTCAGCACAAGGCCCGGTTGCCCAGCATGGGCGGTTCAAGCGGCTCGGGCTACTGAGCTCAGTCCAGGCATTCCCTGGCCGCCTGGCGCAACTTGTCGCCAGACAGGAAGCTGCCTTTGTAGAACGTTGCGCGGCTGCCCTCGCGAGAATCGACTACGTCCAGCACGTCGTCGGAGGCCACTGCACTGGGGGCCGTGAGCCGATAACCATGGGCGATTGACTTCTGCGTGGCCTGGGGCGCCAGCGCTTGCCACTTGGGCAGGACACAGGCGGCATACTGCTGCGGTGACTTCTTGGTCAGCTTGCTGGCAGTGGGGTTGCCGGGCGTTGCGCAGCCGGCAAGGCTGGCGGCTAACAAAGCGCCGATCAGAATACGAAAAGTAGGCATTTGCAATTGGCCGTTGAGGATACGCTGCATTCTATCGATAGTTGCGAGAAGTTACTAATCAACCAAGGTCTTGCTGCGGGCATCGTGCGCAACAGCACCTGATAATTCTGCCAGTGGCACGGGTTGGTAAATGCTGGGAAAGTGAAACTCCCAAGCGGCAACTAACCACGACTCTTTCAGGAACATCACGCCATGCAAAAGAATGCCAACACCACGCAATTTTTCTACCAGAACGGAAAACTTGTCACCCTGAAGACTGGAGAACAAGGCCGTAGCATCTTTCGAAATGCAGACATGCCGCTTGCAGAACAACATGCGCAAGGCAGCGGTTTGGTGGTTGCGGACGACAAAGGGTCCGTATTTGAAGTGCGGTTGAAGGATTGATCGGCCACGGTCTTCCCAAAGCGGGAAGACCCTGCCGGGCCAACAATGCCCGCCTGCATCAAGCCATTTGCTCCTGCGCAAACCTGCGCCCGCCAGGTCCTTCTTGTACACTCCTCGCATTAGCCCCCACCTGCACATTTTTTGGTGAACGCATGATCGAGGTAACCGAGGTTTCCATTGCCGAGCTGCGCGACGCGCTCGAGTCGGGCCGCACGACGGCGGTCGAGCTGGTCAAGGCCTACCTGGCGCGTATCGACGCCTACGATGGCGCCGACACCGCCCCGGCCTTGAACGCCGTGGTAGTGCGCAACCCAGAGGCGCTGAAAGAAGCCGAGGCCTCCGACGCCCGCCGCGCCAATGGCCAGGTACTGAGCCCGCTGGACGGCATCCCCTACACCGCCAAGGACAGCTACCTGGTCAAAGGCCTGACTGCTGCTTCCGGCAGCCCTGCCTTCAAGGACCTGGTCGCCCAGCGCGACGCTTTCACCATCGAGCGCCTGCGCGCCGCCGGTGCCGTGTGCCTGGGCAAGACCAACATGCCCCCCATGGCCAACGGTGGCATGCAGCGCGGCGTGTATGGCCGCGCCGAAAGCCCGTACAACGCCAACTACCTGACCGCGCCCTTTGCCTCGGGCTCTTCCAACGGTGCCGGTACCGCCACCGCTGCAAGCTTCAGCGCTTTCGGCCTGGCCGAAGAAACCTGGTCCAGCGGCCGTGGCCCGGCATCCAACAACGGCTTGTGCGCCTACACCCCATCGCGTGGCGTGATTTCGGTGCGTGGCAACTGGCCGCTGACCCCGACCATGGACGTGGTGGTGCCTTACGCCCGCACCATGGCCGACCTGCTGGAAATCCTCGACGTGGTGGTAGCCGATGACGCTGACAAGCGCGGCGACCTGTGGCGCTTGCAGCCTTGGGTGCCGATTCCGGCAGCATCGGCTGTGCGCCCTGCGTCGTATCTGGACCTGGCAGTAGATGCCGGCGCACTCAAGGGCAAGCGCTTTGGCGTACCGCGCATGTATATCAATGCCGACACCGAAGCGGGCACCAGCGAGAAGCCAGGTATCGGTGGCCCGACCGGCCAGCGCATCAACACCCGCGCCACCGTGATCGACTTGTGGCAACAGGCACGCCAGGCCCTGGAAGCGGCCGGCGCCGAAGTGCTGGAAGTGGACTTCCCGCTGGTATCCAACTGCGAGGGCGACCGCCCAGGCGCCCCGACTGTTTACAACCGTGGCATCGTCAGCAAGGAATTCCTGCATGACGAACTGTGGGAACTGTCCGGTTGGGGCTTTGACGACTTCCTGCGTGCCAACGGTGACCCCAAGCTCAACCGCCTGGCCGATGTCGACGGCCCACGGATCTTCCCGCACGACCCGGGCACCCTGCCCAACCGCGAAGACGACCTGGCTGCCGGCATGGACGAATACGTCAACATGGCCAAGCGCGGGCTGAAGACCTGGGACCAGATCGAAACCCTGCCTGACGGCCTGCGCGGCCTGGAACAGACCCGCAAGCTGGACCTGGAAGACTGGATGGACACGTTGGGTCTGGATGCGGTGCTGTTCCCCACCGTGGCCGATGTGGGCCTGGCGGATGCCGACGTCAACCCGGCATCGGCAGACATCGCCTGGAGCAACGGCATCTGGGTGGCCAACGGCAACCTGGCAATCCGTCATCTTGGCGTGCCAACCGTCACCGTGCCCATGGGCGTGATGGCCGATATCGGCATGCCGGTGGGCCTGACCTTTGCCGGGCGGGCTTACAGCGATAATGCGCTGCTGAGCTTTGGTGCAGCCTTTGAGGCAACCGGCTCGCGCCGCATGATCCCGCCACGGACCCCGGCTCTGGGCTGAAGGGGGCCGCTTTGCGGCCCATTCGCGGGTAAACCCGCTCCCACAGGTATTGCAGCGCATTCAAGAGCGGTGGAGTACCTGTGCGGGTTTACCCGCGAATGGGCCTGAAAAAGCAAATCGCATAATTCAACCTAATGTGTAAAAATACACAAAATGTTGATTTATTGATCTGCCATGCCCATCTCCCCCAGCGAAGAACGCCACCTCACCCTCACCGTACTCAAGGCTGCCATCCAGGCCCTGGGTAGCGTTGCTGCACGCAACATGGAAATCCTCCTGCACGACCTGGACCACCCGGAGCACTCCGTGGTGGCGATCGTCAACGGCCACCTTTCCGGCCGTAGCGTCGGCAGCCCGATTCTCGCCGCCCCGGAACAGGACCAAGGGTTCAAGGCATTGATGCAGGCCTCGGCCGATCAGCGCGGCTGCGAGCCCGTGGTACTCCCCGATTACCCCACCACGCTGAAGGGCCGCACGCTGCGCAGTGCCACCGCCATCTTCCGCGACAGCACCGGCCACCCCTTCGCCAGCCTCTGCGTCAACACCGATGTCACCGGCCTGGACGCTGCCATGAGTTTTCTCCAGCAGCTACAGCCATTGGGGGCCACACCCACCGTCAGCGAACCGGCCGACATGGAACTGCTGATGAGTGAAATCATCCAGGCCTCGCTGCAGCGTACCGGCCAGGGGCGAATGAACAAACAGGCCAAAGTCGAGGCTGTTCGAGTCATGCAGGAGCGCGGCCTGTTCATCGTCAAAGGCGGCGTGGAGAAAGCTGCCAGTGCCCTGGGCGTGACCCGTTACACCATTTACAACTACCTTGAACAATTGCGCGGAGCCAGCCAATGACCTTGCATATCCACACCCCCCTGATCGAATCGCGCCCGCTGTCGTTGGCCGCCGGCTGCAATGTCTGGCTCAAGCTTGATGCCCTGCAACCTTGCGGCTCCTTCAAGCTGCGCGGGGTGGGCCATGCCTGCGAAGTGCATCAGGCCCGCGGCGCCAAACAGTTCATCTCGTCCTCGGGTGGCAACGCCGGCCTGGCGGTGGCATACGCCGGGCGCAAGCTGGGCGTGCCGGTAACCGTGGTAGTGCCCGAAACCACCACAGAGCGGGCCAAGCAATTGCTGCGCCTGGAAGACGCCAAGGTGGTGGTGCATGGCAGCTCCTGGCAAGAAGCCAACGCCCTGGCACAGACCCTCATCGGCCCGGATGACGCCTTTATCCACCCGTTTGACGACCCACTGCTGTGGACCGGGCATGCCAGCCTGATCGATGAAGTGGCCCAAGCCGGCGTGAAGCCCGACGCGGTGGTGCTGTCGGTAGGCGGTGGCGGCTTGCTCAGCGGCGTGGTCGAAGGGTTGCAGCGCAATGGTTGGGCTGATGTACCGGTGCTGGCAGTGGAAACCAACGGCGCAGCATCGCTGAATGCGGCCATACAGGCGGGGCATTCGGTGGAGCTGGAGCGTATTGCTTCAGTGGCAACGTCACTGGGGGCAAAGCGCGTCGCAAACCAGGCGCTGGCCTGCGCACAGCAGCACCCGGTGCACAGCCACCTGGTCAGCGATCGCGCAGCGCTGCAGGCCTGCGAGCGGTTCCTGCTGGACCATCGCGTGCTGGTGGAGCCGGCCTGCGGAGCGGCGTTGGCACTGGCCTATGAACCGGCCACCCTGGCGCAATACCAGAACGTGCTGGTGGTGGTTTGCGGCGGCGCTACGGCAACGCTGGAACAGATTCAGGCGTGGTTGCAGCAGGCCGATTGAGGCCTGCCACTTGTCGGTGCTGATTACGATAGTCACATGCGCCTGATCTACTGAGCCCGCCGCAACCGGAAAAATGCCTTTGCAACGGCGTCAACCCTGACGAAATGCGTATCGCACCCTTTCGGTCTGCGGCAAGTGAAGGCACAATGCGTGTCCTTTTTTTGGCCGGCCTGGCCGGGGGCCTTTAAATGATCAAGACGCCGTACTACCTCATCGACAAAACCAAGCTGCTCAGCAACATGGAGAAGATCGCCTACGTGCGTGAACACTCCGGTGCCAAGGCGCTGCTTGCCCTCAAGTGCTTCGCCACCTGGTCGGTGTTCGACCTGATGCAGCAGTACATGGACGGCACCACCTCGTCCTCCCTGTTCGAGCTCAAGCTCGGCCGCCAGAAGTTCGCCGGCGAAACCCACGCCTACAGCGTGGCCTGGGCCGACGACGAGGTCGAGGAGATGCTCGAGAACTGCGACAAGATCATCTTCAACTCGATCGGCCAGCTGCAGCGCTTTGCCGAACAGTCCGAAGGCAAGGTGCGTGGCCTGCGCGTCAACCCGCAAGTCAGCAGCTCCGACTACCTGCTGGCCGACCCGGCCCGCCCGTTCAGCCGCCTGGGCGAATGGGACCCGGCAAAGATCGAACAGGTGATCGAGCAGATCTCCGGCTTCATGTTCCACAACAATTGCGAGAACGGCGACTTCGGCCTGTTCGACAAGATGCTTACGCACATCGAAGAACGCTTCGGCCACTTGCTGCACAAGGTCGAGTGGGTCAGCCTGGGTGGCGGCATCCACTTCACCGGTGAAGACTATGCGGTAGACGCCTTCTGCGCGCGCCTCAAGGCCTTCTCGCAAACCTACGGCGTGCAGGTGTACCTGGAGCCGGGCGAAGCGGCCATCACCAACAGTGCCTCGCTGGAAGTGACCGTGCTCGACACGCTGTACAACGGCAAGCACCTGGCCGTGGTCGACAGCTCCATCGAAGCGCACCTGCTCGACCTGCTGATCTACCGCCTCAACGCCAAGATGGCCCCCAACGACGGCGAGCACACCTACATGGTCTGCGGCAAGTCGTGCCTGGCCGGTGACATTTTCGGCGAGTACCAATTCGACCGCCCGTTGGCCATTGGCGATCGCCTGTCGTTCATCGACACGGCGGGCTACACCATGGTCAAGAAAAACTGGTTCAACGGTCTGAAGATGCCTTCCATCGTGGTCAAGCAACTCGACGGCAGCGTCGAGGTTGTTCGCGAGTTCGGTTTCGAAGACTACGTTTCCAGCCTGTCGTAAGACCGGCTATCCAAGTAAGGAGCAAAAGGTAAATTGAAGAAGAACGTTCTTATCATTGGTGCAGGAGGTGTCGCCAAGGTGGTGGCCCACAAGTGCGCACAGCATAACGACGAACTGGGTCGTATCGCTATCGCGTCACGGAACATCTCCAAATGCCAGGCCATCATCGACAGCGTCAAGGCCAAGGGTAGCCTCAAGGTACCCGCCGACATCCAGGCCTTCTCGCTCAACGCCCTCGATGTCGAGGCAACCAAGGCTCTGATCCGCGAGACCGAATCGCAGATCGTGATCAACGTGGGGTCCGCCTTCCTCAACATGTCGGTGCTGCGTGCCTGCATCGATACCGGTGTTGCTTACCTGGACACCGCCATCCACGAAGAGCCGGGCAAGATCTGCGAAACCCCGCCGTGGTACGGCAACTACGAGTGGAAACACCTCGAAGAATGCCAACAAAAGAACATTACCGCCATTCTCGGCGTCGGTTTCGACCCAGGTGTGGTGAACAGCTACGCAAAACTTGCGCAGCAGCAGTATTTCGACAGCATTGATTCGATCGACATTCTCGATGTCAATGCCGGTTCGCATGGCAAGTACTTTGCCACCAACTTCGACCCGGAAATCAACTTCCGCGAGTTCACCGGGCAAGTATGGAGCTGGCAGAACAGCCAGTGGACCAGCAACACCATGTTCGAAGTCAAGCGTACCGACGACCTGCCCGTGGTAGGTTCGCAAAACCTGTACCTGACGGGTCACGATGAAGTTCACTCGATTTCGAAGAACCTCAACGTGCCGAACGTGCGTTTCTGGATGAGCTTCGGCGAACACTACATCAACGTGTTCACCGTGCTGAAAAACCTGGGCCTGCTCAGCGAGCAGCCGGTAAAAACCGCCGAAGGCCTGGAAGTGGTACCGCTGAAGGTGGTGAAGGCCGTACTGCCAGACCCGGCCTCGCTGGCACCTGGCTATACCGGCAAGACCTGCATTGGTGACCTGGTCAAGGGCACCAAGGATGGCCAGCCGCGCGAAGTCTTCATCTACAACGTGGCCGACCACGAAGAAGCCTACGCCGAGACCGACAGCCAGGGCATTTCCTACACCGCCGGCGTACCGCCAGTGGCCGCTGCCCTGCTGGTCGCCCGTGGCGAGTGGGATGCCAAACGCATGGTCAACGTCGAGGAGCTGCCAGCCGAGCCGTTCCTCAAGGCGCTGGACGTGATGGGCCTGCCGACCCGCGTGAAAGATGAAAAAGGCGATCGTCCTTGGGATGCTGAAGCCTAAGCGGTAAACAGAGGGGGCGCCACATGGCGCCCCTTCTGCTTTTCAGGCCCGGCCTCTTCGCGGGCTCGCCCGCTCCCACAAGTTATGCGTTAGTTTCAGGCCTGTGGTAATCCTGTGGGAGCGGGCGTGCCCGCGAAGAGGTCAGCACAGGATTACACCCTACTTGCGGGCCTCCAGAATCAGGTTGAATGGCGTCTGCGTCGCCCGCCGGAACCGGCTAAACCCCGCCTCCTCGAACACCGCCCGCAACCGCGCCTCCCCAGCCTGCGCCCCCAGCCCCAAGCCCACCTCCTGCGATAACGAGTTCGGCGTGCAGATAAACGTCGACGCCGCATAGAACAAGCGCCCCACCGGTGTCAGGTTGCCCTCCAGCGAATCTTCGGCATAAGGCTCCACCAGCATCACCGTGCCATCGGCCTTCAACGCGCGGTAAGCATGCTTCGCGGCCCCCACCGGATCACCCATGTCGTGCAGGCAATCGAAGAAGCACACCAGGTCATGGTCATGCCCCGGGTAGTCCTTGGCGCTGGCGTGCTGAAAACTCACCCGCTGCGCCAGCCCTGCTTCTCGCGCACGCTGGTTGGCGGTGGTGATCGATGGCGCGTGGTAGTCATAGCCCACAAACGTCGACGCAGGAAATGCCTGGGCCATCACCAGCGTCGAAGCGCCGTGCCCACAACCCACGTCTGCCACCTTGGCACCGGCTTGCAGTTTGCCGACCACACCCTCCAGCGCCGGCAGCCACTCAGCTACCAGGAAAGTGCGATACCCTGGCCGGAAGAACCGCTCGGTACCACTGAACATGCACGGGTGGTGGTCGCCCCAGGCCAGGCCGCCGTCACCGCGCATGGCCGCAACCAGCTTGTCCTTGTCATGGAACAGCGCCGCGATCACCGCCGCCCCGCCGGCCATGTACGCAGGGGAGTCCTCCAGTGCCAGCGCCATGGCCTGCTCTTCGGGCAACACGAAAACGCCCTTGTCATGCGTCATGTAGCCCGATGCCGCCTGGGCGTTCAGCCACTCGCGCACCAGACGTGGGTGGCAACCTGTCTTGGCCGCCAGCGCCTCGGGCGTGGTCGGTTGGCTGTCTGCCATGGCCCGATACAGGCCCAGCTCGTCGCCCAGAATGACATTTGCCAGCGTCGCTGCGGCGCCCATGTCGCCTACCAGCTTACCCATGAAATCGTGAAGCCTTGCCTCGTCCATGACCTGCCCTCCTCTGCAAGAAGGCCATCGCCAGCGAGGGAACTCCGCTCCGGGGAGGCGGTGGTCGGTTCAAGGGTTTAGGCTCGTTGTACAACGTGTTACCGCGAGCTGTTGGTAAGTCTAGATCGTCTGCCCGGAACACACCGGGGCCGGACTCCATGGCCGTTGAGTTCATCGTTCAGGTAACAATTCCTAAACAACACTGTGACATTTTTTTTCAGCTTTCTCATCAAGGAGCTGAACGATGAAGGTCACGGTTTTCGGTACCGGCTATGTCGGCCTCACCCAGGCAGTGTGCCTGGCCCAGGTGGGCCACTCAGTGTTGTGCATGGATGTCGACGCCGAGCGGGTTGCCACCCTCAATGACGGCCACTGCCCGATCTTCGAGCCCGGCCTTGCGCCAATGCTGGAGAAAAACCTGGCCTGCGGTCGCCTGCGTTTCACCACCGATGCCGGCAAAGCAGCCAGCTACGCCAGGTTGCAGTTCATCGCTGTGGGTACCCCACCACAAGCCGATGGCAGCGCCGACCTCAAGCATGTGTTTGCCGTGGTCGACAGCATCCTCAAGCATGCCGATGGGCCTAAAGTGATCGTCAACAAATCCACCGTGCCGGTCGGCACGGTGCATCGCATCAAGACACATATCGCCCAGGCTGGCGCCGAAGCCAGCCACTTCCAGGTCATCAGCAACCCGGAGTTTCTCAAGGAAGGCTCTGCCGTGGATGATTGCATGCGCCCGGAGCGCATCATCATCGGCGGCGCAGCACCGGCAGAAGTGGAACTGCTGCGTGAGCTGTACCTGCCCTTCAGCCGCAACCGCGAAAAGCTCATGGTGATGGATGCACGCAGCGCCGAACTGACCAAGTACGCGGCCAACTGCATGCTGGCGACCAAAATCTCCTTCATCAACGAAATCGCCAACCTGGCCGAGCACCTGGGGGCCGACATCGAGATGGTGCGCCGCGGCATCGGCTCCGACCCGCGCATCGGCTACGACTTCATCTACGCCGGCTGCGGCTTTGGCGGCTCGTGCTTCCCCAAGGACCTGCAAGCCCTGCGCCGTAGCGCCGAGGCGGAAGGCTTCGAGCCGCAACTGCTGCGGGCGGTGGAGTCGGTCAACGAGCATCAGAAGGGCCGGTTGTTCAGCAAGATCCAGCGGCACTATCCCGATGGCCTGCGCGGCAAGGTATTTGCCTTGTGGGGGCTGTCGTTCAAGCCCAACACCAATGACATCCGCGAGGCCTCCAGCCGGGTCTTGCTGGAAGCGCTGTGGGCCGCTGGAGCGCGGGTACAGGCCCACGACCCACAGGCGATGGAAGCGATACAGCAGCACTACGGCCCGCGTACCGACCTGCAACTGGTACCGTACAAGGACGATGCACTGGAGGGTGCCGACGCGCTGGTGATCGTCACCGAGTGGCAGGACTACCGTGTACTCAACCTGGACAAGGTGCCGCAACTGCTGGCAGACCGCGTGGTGTTCGACGGGCGCAACCTGTTCGAACCCGAGCACATGGCCGCTGCCGGCCTGACTTACTACGGTATCGGCCGTGGCCAGGTGCAGCCAGCATGCCCGTACTGATTACCGGCGTGGCCGGTTTCATCGGCTTCCATCTTGCGCGCCGCCTGTGCGAGGCGGGCATCGAGGTGGTTGGTATCGACAACCTCAATGCCTACTACAGCGTCGAGCTGAAACGGGCGCGCCTGCAGCAGTTGACCGGCTTCACCCATTTCCGCTTCCAGCACCTCGATATCGCCAACGCTGCCGACCTGCAACAGCTGTTCTGCGGGCAGGCTTTCAGCGAGGTGATCCACCTGGCAGCCCAGGCCGGGGTGCGCTATTCGCTGGACAACCCCGGCGCGTACGGCCAGGCCAACCTGGTGGGTTTTCTCAATGTGCTCGAAGCCTGCCGCCAGCAACCACCACGCCACCTGATCTACGCCTCCAGCAGCTCGGTGTACGGCGCCAACGCCAAGTTGCCATTCAGCGTCGACGACCCGGTCGAGCAGCCGGTATCGCTGTACGCTGCCAGCAAGCGCGCCAATGAACTGATGGCGCACAGCTATGCGCACCTGTACCGGCTACCCGCCACCGGCTTGCGCTTTTTCACCGTTTACGGGCCTTGGGGGCGCCCCGACATGGCGCTGTTCAAGTTCACCCGCGCCATGCTCGAAGGCCGCCCGATCGAAATCTACAACAACGGCTTGATGGGGCGCGACTTCACCTACATCGACGACATCGTCGAAAGCATCCTGCGCCTGCGCCTGAAGCCGCCACAGCCTGCCCACGGGCAACCGCCCTGCCAGTTGTTCAACATCGGCCGCGGCCAACCGGTACGGCTGCTGCACTTCGTCGAATGCCTGGAGGATGCATTGGGCATCAAGGCCCAGCGGGAGTACCTGCCGCTGCAAGCAGGCGACGTGCTTGAAACCTGGGCCGATGTGAGCTCACTGGCACGCTGGATCGGCTTCACCCCGGGCACGTCGCTGGAACACGGCGTTAACGCTTTCGTTGGCTGGTACCGGGATTTCTACCGGGTTTGAGCCACGCAATCACAACAAGATCACAGGTAGCCTCATGACAGATCCACTTGACCTCTCGGTACTGATCCCCGCCCGGAACGAGGTCGACAACCTGCCGTCACTGTTGATGGAAATACGCGCCGCGCTGGCAGCCGTAAACCATGAAGTACTGGTGGTCGATGACGGTAGCAGCGACCGCACCCTGAGCGTGCTGCAGCAACTGAAAAGCCAGGGCTACACGCAACTGCGCATACTGCGTCACGACCGATCGCTGGGCCAGAGTACCGCCCTGTGGCATGCCGCGCAGGCAGCCCGCGGCCAATGGCTGGCCACCCTCGACGGCGACGGCCAGAACGACCCCGCCGACATCCCCGGCATGCTGGCCTTGGTGCGTGCCAATCAGGACCTGGCAGGCGGCGTAAAGCTGGTGGCCGGGCACCGGGTCAACCGCCGCGACAGCGCCAGCAAGCGCTGGGCTTCACGCTTTGCCAACGGGCTGCGCAGCCGCCTGCTCAAGGACGCCACGCCAGACACCGGCTGCGGTCTGAAGCTGATCGAACGCGCCGCCTTCCTGCGCCTGCCCTACTTCGACCATATGCACCGCTTTATCCCGGCGCTGATCCTGCGCCACAACGGCCGCATGCTGGTGCACCCGGTCAACCACCGGCCGCGCCATGCCGGGGTGTCCAAGTACGGCAACCTGGACCGTGCGTTGGTTGGCATCGTCGACCTGTTCGGGGTGTGGTGGCTGATCCGTCGCACCCGCCTGGGCAGCCAACCGCAGGAGCTTGAGGGATGACCCGCGAAACCCTGTGGCTGATTATCGGCTTCGCCGGCCAGGCGGTATTCACCGGGCGCTTCGTGCTGCAGTGGCTGTACAGCGAGTTCAAGCGCCGCAGCGTGATCCCGGTAGGGTTCTGGTACCTCAGCATGCTTGGTAGCGCGTTGCTGCTGACCTACGCCATCTACCGCCAGGACCCGGTGTTCATCATCGGCCAGAGCTTCGGATTTCTGGTTTACCTGCGCAACCTGCAACTGATCGCCCGCAACCAGGAACAGAAGGAATAGCCCTTGCCAAGCTTCAAGACGCTTGGGGCCGAACGCCTGGCCCTGATTGCCCTCGCGGTATTGCTGGTAGGCGCAGGAATCGGCTGGCGTCAGCCGATGAATGTGGATGAAGAACGCTTTCTGGGCGTGGCCCTGGAGATGCTGCAGAGCGGCAACTGGTTCATCCCGCACCGAGCTGGGGAAATCTACGGCGACAAACCACCGCTATTCATGTGGACCGTGGCCCTGTTCAGCCAGATGACCGGCTCGCCCAAGGTAGCCCTCTACATCCCGGGGCTGCTGTCGGCGGCGACCATTACCTGGGTGGTGCATGATCTGGGGCGGCGCCTGTGGAACCGGCGTGTCGGCTTGATTGCAGCCTTGCTGTTCCTGGCCACTTACCAGAGCTACAGCATCCTGCGCACCGGGCAGATCGACAGTTTCCTGTGCCTGTGGGTGGCGCTGGGCTTCTACGGCATGGTGCGCCACCTGCTGCTAGGGCCCGCGTGGGGATGGTTCTACCTGGCCTGTGCGGCCATGGGGCTGGGCATCATCAGCAAAGGCGTGGGCTTTGTCCCGGCGCTGATGCTGTTGCCTTATGCCTGGGCGGTACGCCAGCGCTGGCACGGCGTTGTCGCCATGCCTGGCCAAGGGTGGCGTTGGAGCCTGGGGCTGCTGTGCTTGCTGGCCGGTTGTGCAGTGTGGCTGCTGCCGCTGCTGGTGTCGATTGCCCACGGCGGTGGCGCTGCGGAGCTGGCCTACCTGAAGGAAATCCTGCTGCGCCAGACCGCCAGCCGCTATGCCAATGCCTGGGACCATCGCGAACCGTTCTGGTACTTTTTCGTCAAGGTCATCCCCAAGTACTGGCTACCGCTGATACTGGCCCTGCCGTGGCTGGTGCCTGCCTGGCGCCGGCAGTTGCAAAAGCACGATGGCCGCTTTCTGCTGCTGCTCGGCTGGGTAGCGCTGGTGCTGCTGTTTTTCAGCCTCAGCAGCGGCAAGCGCAAGCTGTACATCTTCCCGGCCTTGCCAGGCCTGGTGCTGGCCATCGCTCCGCTGGTGCCATGGTTGCTCAAACACTGGTTTCAGCGCCGGCCGGGCTGGCGCAAGGCATTTACCGCCGTGGCAGTGGTGTGGTTTGCCCTGTGGTTTGCGCGTGGCTTTGTCGAGCCGCTCAAGGAAGGACGCAACCCGCACGACACCTTGATGAGCGAAGCTGCGCGCGCCACCGGCGGTGCCGAGCTGGTACTGGTCAACTGGCGCGAGGGCCACTGGCTGTTTGCCCGACAGCCCATCGTGCATTTTGGCTTCACCGGCCAATCCAAGGCGGATGCGGCGGCCTACTGGCTGCGCCACAACCCCAGCGCCTTCGCCCTGATTCCGGCCTCCGAGCTGGGCCGCTGCTTCAGTGCCGACAAGGCGCGCAGGCTAGGTGAGACTTCACGGGCCGAGTGGTATGTGGTGGGTGCCGGTGCCGACAACGGCCAGTGCCTGGCTAGCGGCCCCAGCCACGTCTACCACTTCGCCTGGGCGAATACGCCTTAACACGGTCAGTCAAGGAGTCACGGCGCTCACAGGTGGATCAAGCTGCAACACCTCGTTGGTATACGCCCACTCCTTCTGTACTTGCTCGGGGTGATCGTTCAGGCGCGTGCCGTAGGACGGGATAATCTGCTTGATCTTCGCCTGCCACTCGGGCGACGCCACCTTGTCCTTGAACACTTTGCTCAACACATCGAGCATGATCGGTGGCGCAGTCGAAGCACCGGGCGAGGCACCCAACAAGCCTGCGATGCTGCCATCCTTGGCGGTCACCACTTCAGTCCCGAGCTTGAGCACGCCACCCAATGCGTCGTCCTTCTTGATGATCTGTACCCGCTGGCCTGCCTGCCACAGCCGCCAGTCTTCCTTCTTCGCCTCCGGGAAGTAAGTACGCAGCGCCTCGAAGCGGTCATTGTCGGATTGCAGCACCTGCCCGATCAGGTATTGCACAAGGTCGAACTCGCGCACCCCCACCCGCACCATTGGCCAGGCATTGTGTACGCTGGTGCTGGCAAGCAGGTCGAGCAGCGAGCCTTGCTTGAGGAACTTGGTCGAGAAGGTGGCGAACGGCCCGAACAGGATCATGCGCTTGCCATCGAGCACCCGGGTGTCCAGGTGCGGCACTGACATCGGCGGCGCACCGGTGGCGGCGATACCGTAGGCCTTGGCCATGTGGCGCTGGGCGATGGCTGGGTTGTCGGTGACCAGGAACGACCCGCCGACCGGGAACCCGGCATAGTCTTTGGCTTCGTCGATACCCGACTTTTGCAACAGCGGCAATGCTGCACCGCCAGCGCCGATGAACAGGAACTTGGCGTCGGTGGCCGCCTTGCTGCCGTCCTTGAGGTTCTTGTATTCGACATGCCAGGAGCCGTCGCCGTTACGGGTGATGTCCTGCACCTCAGTCGACAGCTTGAGGTCGAAGTTCGGCCGGGTCTGCAGGTAGCCCACATACTGCCGGGTAATCTCGCCAAAATTGACGTCGGTGCCGATTGGCGTCCAGGTCACGGCCAGTTTCTGGTTGGGGTCTCGCCCTTCCATCATCAACGGTACCCATTTGCGGATCTGCTCATGGTCCTCGGAGTACTGCATGGGCTTGAACAACGGGCTGGCCTGCAGCGCGTCGTAGCGTTTTTTCAGGAAACGGATGTTGTCGTCGCCCCAGACAAAACTCATGTGCGGGGTGGTGTTGATAAACGAGTGCGGGTTCTTCAACACCCCCTGCTTCACCTGCCAGGCCAGGAACTGGCGGGTGATCTGGAAAGACTCGTTGATCTCCACGGCCTTGCTGATATCGATCTTGCCGTCTTTTTCCGGCGTGTAGTTCAGCTCCGCCAGAGCCGAGTGGCCGGTGCCCGCGTTATTCCAGCCGTTGGAGCTTTCCTCGGCGACCTTGTCCAGGCGCTCGACCATTTCCATCGACCAGCCCGGCTCCAGCTCGTTGAGCCAGACCGCCAGCGTGGAACTCATGATGCCGCCGCCTACCAGCATGACATCGACCTTCCTGGTTTCCGCGGCCTGGGCGTTGAGCATGCCAAAGGCCAAGGCCAGCCCGGCCAATGCCAGCTCCGGCTTCAGGGTGATTTTCATAACCTTTTCCGCGCCTCGTTGCTATCTGTAAGTCCAGCCACAAGCTTAGCTGACAGATTTAGTCGGGTATGGTTGACGTACAACCACTTGCAATCAATCGAATCTCAAAATACTGTATGAATATTCAGTACCAAGAGACAGACCCATGCAACTCATCGCCAAACTCGGCATCCTTGCCGACGCCGCCAAGTACGACGCATCGTGCGCCAGCAGCGGCGCGCCCAAACGCAATTCGCGCGGCGGCAATGGCCTGGGCGCTACCAATGGCATGGGCATCTGTCACAGCTACACCCCCGATGGCCGCTGTGTTTCGCTGCTCAAGGTGCTGCTGACCAATTTCTGCCTGTACGACTGCCAGTACTGCGTCAACCGCCGTTCCAGCAACGTGCCACGCGCGCGTTTCAGCCCCGAGGAAGTGGTACGCCTGACGCTGGATTTCTATCGGCGCAACTGCATCAGCGGCCTGTTCCTCAGTTCGGGCATCATCCGTTCGGCGGACTACACCATGGAGCAGCTGATCCGTGTAGCCCGGCTACTGCGCGAAGAGCACAACTTCCGCGGCTACATTCACCTCAAGACGATCCCTGATGCCGACCCGCTGCTGATCGAAGAGGCCGGCCGCCTGGCCGACCGCCTCAGCGTCAACATAGAACTGCCCACCGAAGCCAGCCTCAAGCGCCTGGCACCGGAAAAACACGCGCATACCATCCGCCAGGCCATGGGCGTGATTCACCAGGGCCAACAAGCGGTGGCCAACGAACCCAGGGCCCCGCGCTTCACCCCTGCCGGGCAAAGTACCCAAGTCATCGTCGGCGCCGACAGCACCGACGACAGCACCCTGCTGCGCAATGCCGAGTCGCTGTACCGGGGCTACGGCCTCAAGCGTGTGTACTACTCCGCCTTCAGCCCGATCCCCGACAGCCCTGGCAGCGTGCCCCTGGCTGCACCGCCGTTGCTGCGCGAACACCGCCTGTACCAGGCCGACTTCCTGCTGCGCGGCTACGGCTACAAAGCGGGCGAATTGCTTGGCCAGAGCGGCAACCTGGCGCTGGACATCGACCCCAAGCTGGCCTGGGCGCTGGCCAACCGTGACGTTTTCCCGCTGGATGTGAACCGCGCCGAACCTGCACTGCTGGCGCGCATTCCCGGTATCGGTTTGCGTAGCGTACAGCGCCTGGTCGCGCTGCGCCGGGAACGGCGAATCCGCTATGACGACCTGATCCAGTTGCGTTGCGTGCTGGACAAGGCGCGGCCGTTCATTGTCACCAGCGATTACCGCCCGGCACAGGCCGAGCTGCGCAGCGGCTTGTTGCGGGCGCGTTTGCGCGAGCCACAGGCGCCGGTGCAAATGGGATTGTGGGGATGATTGCGCTCGACTGCGATGACCGCTTCGCCACCTGGCGGGACCAGGCCCGCGTGTTGCTGGGGCACGGCATCGACCCATCGCAGGTTACCTGGTCACATGGCCCGATGGCCGACTTGCTGGCGGTGCCCGCGCCGCCCCCTGAAGGCCCAGGCCCTTTCCGCGCCAAGGTACCTGCCGCCCTGCTAAGTCAGTTGGAACAGGCTGCCCGTTACTGCGGCGAGCAACGTTGGAGCCTGCTATACGAAGTGCTGTGGCGGGTGGCCCATGGGGACCGCACGGCCATGCTGGCCGGCGACCGGTTGGGCAGTGAATTGCAACGGCGCATCAAGCAAGTCACCCGTGAGGCACATCACCTGCATGCATTTGTGCGCTTCGTGCCCTTGCCAGAGCCTCTGGCAGAGCGCCTGCAACTTGATCTGGTGGCCTATCACGAACCGGCACATGACATTCTGGAGAGCGCCAGCGCACATTTTGCCGACCGCCTGGGGCGTTTGCGCTGGTTGATCGCCACGCCACAGGATGGCATTCGCTTCGATGGCCAGGTTTTCGATTACCAACGCCAGTGCCCCAAGCACTGGCAGCAATGGGCGCGCAATGCTGAAGACCCTGGCGCTGAACTATGGCGCACCTATTACCGCCACACCTTCAACCCCGCCCGCCTCAACCCCGATGCCCTGCGCCTGCACATGCCCGGGCGGTTCTGGCGGCACTTGCCGGAGGGTATGTTGATACCACAGCTTGAAGGCCTCGCCCGGCAAGGCAAGCAGCGGGACGGTCAGGCGCTGGAAGTGGCCGCCAAACCAGGCAAACAGATCAACGCACCAGCAGGTGGCTGACCACACAATTGGCTCGTGCAATATCTATAAAGTTGACGCGATTACTCTGTGGGAGATTGCCCAGCCCATGGGCTGCGCTGTCGCGCAGAGAACTGATGCCGGGCGCACCGCGTACCCTGTGGGAGCGGGCGTGCCCGCGAAGAATCCTACGCGGTGCATGGCACCGGCTGCGCCGGTGTTCGCGGGCATGCCCGCTCCCACAGGTACTGCGCTGGCTCTGGGTTAACGCGGTACCTGGACTGCCCCCAAGAAGTTGGACACCAATCCAAATTTTGGGGGTGTCCCTATGAACAAATATTCAGAGCATTTCAAACTCACTGCCGTTCAGGCCTATCTGGAAGGCAGTGACGGCTTGAGGAAGATAGCTCAGCGGTTTGACGTTGATGTCAGCCTGCTGCGGCGCTGGGTTGCAACCTATGAGCAGCATGGTCGCGTCAGCCTGCGAAAAAGGGCCAGCGGCACAGCCTTGCCTTCAAGCAGTCAGTCCTTGAATACATGCGCACGCACCAGCTTTCTCTTCGTCAGACGGCTGCCTATTTCGGCCTAGGCCAATCCTCGCAGATAGGCATTTGGGCGCAGCGGCACTACAGTGGTACCCCCGTATTGTCTGTTCCCCCGAGAAGAAAACCTGCTGCCATGACTAAAAGGCCCAAGCCCCTCAAACCTGTCACCTCCGATGACACGGAGAAAACCCGCGAGCAATTGCTGGCTGAGCTTGAGTACATGCGCATGGAGAACGCCTACCTAAAGGAGTTGAAAAAACTACGGGAGGAGAAACGAAGGCAGGCGAACAAGCCCTGATCATCTTCAGGCTCAAAAACCGGTTTTCCCTGCCCGCCCTCCTAAAGCTGGCTGGCTTGCCGCGCAGCACGTTCTATTACCAACTGCAGGTGCAAGCCAGGCCCAACCGGTATGTCGCTCTGAAGCAGCAAATCCAGCGTGTCTATCACGAGCAAAAGGATCGCTACGGATACCGGCGCGTCACTGCGGCGATCTGCAATAGCGGCACCCAAGTGAACAAGAAAGTGGTGGAGCGCCTGATGGCTGCACTTGATCTTCGCTCGCTGGTGCGACCGAAAAAATATCGCTCATACAAAGGCGTGGTCGGCACAATCGCCCCTAACCTGCTGGAGCGAAACTTTATCGCCCAGCGCCCGAATCAAAAGTGGGTAACCGATGTGACCGAATTCAAGGTGGCCCAACAGAAGGTCTACCTCTCACCGGTGATGGACTTGTACAACGCCGAAATCGTGGCGTACGAGGTGGCAAGCAGCCCTCGCCTTGAGTTGGTGACGAACATGCTGGACAAAGCCTTCCAGCGCCTGGGACCCACACCGAAACTGGTGCTTCACTCGGATCAGGGCTGGCACTATCAACACTCGCAGTACCGCCATAAACTCTCAATGCAAGGCCTCAAGCAAAGCATGTCGCGCAAAGGGAATTGCCTGGACAACGCGGCGATGGAGAGCTTTTTTGGTACGCTTAAATCCGAGTTTTTCTACCAGAAACGCTTCGAGAGCATCGATGAGCTGAAGGCCGGTCTGGACGAGTACATCCACTACTACAACCATGATCGCATCAAGCTGAAGCTCAATGGCCTGAGCCCTGTTCAGTACAGGGTCCAGGCCGCACAGGCTGCCAGCTGAAACTGTCCAACTTTTCGGGGGCAGTCCAACCTGTGGGAGCGGCTTTAGCCGCGAACACCGGCGTAGCCGGTGCCATCCACTTCAATGCCTGTCCGTTAAAGCAACCACCCAGCATCCCCCTCCTCCAGCACACCACCATGATCCGTCCGGTCGCCTTTACGCGCCACCGCCGCACCTTCGATCAGGAAATGCTCAGCCCCACTCTCGATCACTGCACCACAGGTGGTCCGGTCCCCCACCCTGGCAACCGGCCTGCCATTGAATGTGTAGGCAGGACTGCCGCTCTCTACCTGGTTAACCCCATGCAGCGGACATTTGTGTTCATGGCCTACAAGTACAACCGGGCTCATAGGGTTTCTCCTTCAGACGGTGCAGTTCGGGATTCAAGATCAATCGCCACTGGCCAGTGAACTTTCGGCGCCAGGCAATGCATGTGGCTAAGGCCATCGTCATCGTTCCAGTCACGGGGTGGGTGCACGAATGCTGGCAGCGCTTCGGGGCCTTGTTGCATGAACAGCCGGGCGATGGCCCAGTAGGCTTCACCCTTATATAGGTTGGAGGCGAATTCCACGCGATCAATGACTTCATTGGTTTCCGGGTTGCGGACAGACAACTTGACGTTTTCGATAACGCCGCCGTGGCCGGGGGCGTAGACGCGGTAGACCTCGGCGGTTACGTCGTCCCAGTTATAGGCGACAGGTTTTACACCCCAATGCTTACGGCTGAACAAGTAAATGTAGTGGTATCGGTATTGATAGAAATAAATTTTTCGTCGCAGACGATTGAAGCGGATTGGTTCGTCTCTCGGGAGCATCAAATCCAGCTTTATAACCGAAATAACAGGCACAAACCAAATAATCGGACCAATAACCAGCATAACATACATCATCCATTCACGCGTCAAACCGTAACCTATGACAACCCAATACAACCACAACATTAAACCAAATAAGAACAGTAAAAAAGGAATGCCAAGCAAGGCCAAAACACCACGCAATATTAGAGTAGCCCTGGGCAGCTCGAGATACACCTCATCAATATGGTTCGGCGACGGGTTTATGTCGTCAAGGCTGAAACGGTGGACTGGCTTTTCATCAACGTGCGGCAGATCGTGGCTCCAGCCCAATGCTCGCCTCCATAAAGCCCTTGACCTACGATCAATCATTTTGCACCCGACTACACACCTCGCAATACGCACTATCTACAGTGCGGTCTGGCCAATACATCACTAGTAATGTCGCTGCCACTATGGAGTGACTCCCTATAGTGGGCAGAAGCTCGACAACCCCAGAAATCTCGAGGTTAGAAAACGCTTGATCCACCGCGGCATGCTGCTTTTTACCAAAACCAATACCGTTCTTGTAGTCAGGTAAGTGCGGCGGAGCGAACGCAGCATAGTCAACCGATTTGGACATAGCACTTAGAGCTGAAACATGACAATCTTCGCCGATAAGGGTTTCCCCACCTGAAAAATCTGGATAACTTCCGTCCCCATGGCGATGCACTATTAAACTCCAGCTATAAGCAGCATCTTTTTCCATATACCTCGGCAAGACGATCTGGAATTTCAGTCTATGCTCTCTTTCTAACCCGACCAACCCCCCTATCCTAGGAGTGGTAGGGTCGGTTGTGAGATTTGACTCAAAGTGCAACTGAGCCTGCAAGCCCAACGTGGCGGCATTGAGTTCGGCAAATGCAATATCCGCATATTCCGGAGTTTTCCAGTGAACAACAGGCGTTTCATCTGCTTTTCCAAAGTAGCATCGCCTTGCCCAGCGCTCCAGCGGGCTTGACTCATTTTTATCAGCTTGTTTGCTAAGTGCATATGCTAACAGCACCAGCATCATAGCAATACCTAATGGGCCAATCAAAGCAGAGTTTAATACCGCTCTTGCAAAAAATATGGCTCCACTACCAAAAGACGCTGCAGAAAAATAATAATACGTCATCGCTACACTGTCCCCTGCTGCCGAGGCGCGTTTAGCAGCAGACATAGCCTGAGCAGCTTCGATAAATCCGGCAACAGAACTTACTACCGCACCCAGTTTTATGAAGGTCTCTCCAGTGGCTACGGCACCTTTTGCCCACGTCATTTCCATGGGGCCAGCAATTGACCTCAATAGAAGCCCCACCACCTCAGCTTGCCCTCCCAATAATCCCAATTGCGAACCTTGCAACGCTAATTTTGCTTCGTAAGCCTTCGGCCCAATTTCAACTTCCGCTTTTTCGTGATTTCTGGTCAAACTGTCATGCTGCAAGTACAACCCGCCTATCGCCAATAGCAGCTCCCAACTGCCTGCCACACCCCGCAACCCGCCAAAGCCGGTTCGCACCAGCTGTGCTGCTTGATGTGAAGTAATGCGCAGCCCCTGGAACACTTTTCGCGCATCCGCTTCCAGCGTCCCCGCCGCCACCGAGATATCCACCAAGGTCCGCTGCGCCAAGCTGCTCGCCTGGGTCACCTTCATGCTGGCTTCATCCAACAGCCGGCCGTGTACCTGCGCTGCCGTACCTTCCACCCACACCGACACACTGATCATGGTGTAGGTAAACCGCGGATCAAGCACGGCCAGGCTCATCAGCCCGTGCTGAATGATCGGCCGCACTTTGTTCCAGGCCTTGGTTGAATGAATGTCAATGTCATCGATATTGCGATGCATCCGGTCCCTGGCTTCCGCAATCGACGCATTGGCCTTGCGCTGCAACTCGCGCAAGTGGGCACTTTGCAGGGCGTAGTACTCGCCCAGCTTCATCTTCACTTCCAGTTCGATCAGGTGCACGCCGTTGTAGAGAAACTGCGTCGCGCTGTTCAGGTGCCGCACAGCGTTCTGGATACCCGCTGGCAAGCGAGGTGCCAGGCGCTGGCTGGCGGCGTTGAGGCCTCCTTGGGTTTCTGCGATGGCCTGCTTGAGGCTATTGCGCATGCGCAAGCCGGCGTCGTCGCTGGCAATGATCTTGCTCAGCATGCCGTAGAGCTTGTCGCTGTCATTCCAGTTAGTAGCCTCGGCAGCGGCGAAGCTGGGGAGTAGCCCGGCCAGCAACGCACGGTCGCGCATCAGCAGTGCGCGGTACGGTGGGCTATCGGGGTCTTGCAGCCATTTCAGCCAGAGTGTTTCACTGGTACCGGCCGCGGGCGCTGCATCGGGCACCACGGTTTCGGTGATACCGCCGCCCAGGCACAGCGCCATGGTCTTGGCATACGCCACGCCAGACTCACGATGCGCACCGTCGTAGTCGTATTGTTCGGCAACCTTGAACATAGGCGTGTCGAACAGCGCGGCATAGGCCCGGGCGTCCTTGTCGATGTAACCCTGAAATTCAGCTTCCTGCTGATCGTACTCGGCCTGGAACGCTGCCCGTTGCGGTTCGTGGTAGCGCTGTTCGAGTTTATCGTCGCTGTCCTTCTGTGCCTGCTCGACCATACGCGGCCGGTCCAGCGTCGGATCGATAGGAACAAACGGTCCTCTACCCGCCATCGGCTCCAGTGAAGGTACCTTCTGCGCCGCCCACTCCCGGTGCGTGGCGCGGATGACCTGCAAGATCTGTGAGGTCTGTAACTGATAGGCCCGCATCGGGTCTTCGCGCCAGACCTGGCGCTTCACCACCCAGTTCAAACGCTGGTGGTTGAACTCCTGAATCAAACCAACGGTGTCATCGAGCACCACCGCCAGCACGCCATTCTCCAGCTTGTGCCGGTTCATCGCATTGACCAGATACCCCTTCAGGGCAAACCGGCGCAGCCAGCGCGTGTGAAACCCATGCGCACTGTCGAACGGCGAACACCCGTGCTGCGCGTACTCGAACACCTCTTTGTCGACCTGCAAATTGTCAGGCGTCATGGCGATGCCTGCCAACTCAGGATTGTTGCGTGCCTGGCTCAGGTCCACCCCTTCGAAGCGGTGCGCAGGCGCCTGGCCCTTCTTGTAGGCATTCAGCACACTTGCAGGCCAAGGGTCGCTGGAGAAAGCCAGCCAGGCGCTGCCATATTGGTCGGTGTCGATGTTCAGGAAGGACGAGGGAATGTCGTGGTTTTCATTCACGCACTTTTCGGGCAGCGATGCGGGTAGCCCGTCTGACGGCTCGTAGGGATTGAAGCGGCGCAGGTGACCCTGCTCACTGACTTCGTAGGCATGCCAGACCTGCTGGTCGAGCAGCACGTACAGGTACCCCATGCGCAACGTGCGTACGCCCAGTTTGGCCGAGATATGCATGCTGCCGGCCACGGTGGTGAGGCACTGCGGTCGGGTGTCCGGCACCAGGGCGCGGCGCAGGGGCAGGATCGGCAAGCCTTGCCGTTCGCAGGCCATGCACTGGTCGTGCGGGAGCGCAGCTTCTGCCAGCGCAAGGTTTACGGCTTCATTGATACTCATTGGCGCTCCTCGGATCCACGCAGGCTGTAAACCGTGCGTTGCCATTGCTCATCGGAGTACTGGGCAAACATCGACGTGAGCGGCCGTTGCCCTTTGGCAGCCGCGTCAATCATGCTTCGAACGGCGGGTACGGTATGCAGGCGGGAGTGAAGGCAAAGGTGATAGAGGGCGAACACCTGAATGTCATGTGTCGCGTTCAAGCCCAGCATGCGAGCGTCATCGATGAAGTTGGAGGCGCTTACGGCCGCGAAGGGCGGAATCTCGCGCTGGTTCATCAGGGATGAACCAGCCCTCAACTCCCTCCAGGCCGCGAGCACCCGTTCGATCATCTTCACATCACCCTGAATACGCAGTGCAGGCCCCGGCAAAGAATGCCGCTGCCCCCCATGCCCCTTGAGGTGAGCCAGCCTTCCACCACTGCTCAGGAACAACCAGTTGTTGATCGGCCACCACGGGCCATGCTCGACGTGCTTGAACGTCGCCGCGAGCAGCTCCAGGCGAACGGGTTCATAGACCGGGTAAATGCTGAACTTCCGCTCGGCATCGGGTATTCGGCACATGGTGGTGAGATGGGTGGCTACCGTGGCCGAAGCTGCCTCGCTGAGCAGCCAGCCACACAGGTAGCGCCGGTGCTGGTGCAGCCCTTTGTACGCTGCACGCGCAGTCAGCTCCAGCAACTCACGGCTGGGCTTCGTTCCGGGTGAAGCCAGGCAAGCCAATACCGGGTGCAGGTGAGGTGCATGGGCCAGGTCAGCCCTGTACACGCGTGTCAATGCAGACGCACCCAAGGTTTCGCGCAGGTGTGCGAGCAAGGCATGGTCGCTTTTCCCCGCGATCACCAGCGGGTCTATCAGCACATGGCAATGCAGGTGCGCCGCATGATGCCCTTCGATGCGGCTGACCAGGCTGTCGACATTCATGCCTTGACCTCACACTTGTTGCTGCCATCGGCTGTAAGCTCAAGTGACTGGCTATTGCCATCGCCTTTCGCAACAGCCTTGGTCTGCCCTTTAAGGTCAAGTGTCAGGCCATTGATTCTAATGCCCTGCGCATCCAGCACGATGCTGCCCCCAGGGCTTGTGAATTCGATACGCTCACTGGCCAGCAACCTGAAGACCGTCGTGCGTTGCTGCACCCCCTGCCCGACGCTGATTGATTGAGCCCCTTTGACCACAAGCTCGCTGTTGTTACCGATGACAACGCGATGGTTGGCGCCCGTTGTTTCGGTGTGGTTGTTACCCACCTGTTCGACCAGATCGCACTTGATGTCCAAAAGGCTGTTTTGCCCTATGACCTGGGTATGGTTGTATGCCGTTTCCTGGCGAAAGCTGTTGCCGATGCTCAGGTGCTCATCATTGCCGACCTGCTCGATACGGTTACGCCCCACACGCGTGGTCTCATCCTGGCCGACCACATTGTTCTGGTCCCGCTGGGCATGGATGAACACTTCCTCTTTGCCCAGCTCATCCTCGAAACGCAGTTCGTTGTAGCCGTCGCCTTTATGGGTCTGGCTCTTGATGGTCATGCGCGTCTTGTGCTCGGGCAGGTCATACGGCGGCAACTGGTCACCGCAGTAGGTCCGCCCGGTGATCATCGGCTGGTCCGGGTCGCCGTTGACGTACTGGATGATCACGTCCTGGCCGATGCGCGGAATGGCCATCGAACCCCAGCTGCCGCCGGCCCAGCCCTGCGACACGCGCACCCAGCAGGAGCTGAACTCGTTGCCCTGGCTTTCCCGGTCCCAGGGGAAGCTGACCTTCACCCGGCCCCATTGGTCGCAGTAGATCTCCTCACCCTTCGGCCCGACCACCGTGGCCATGTGCGGCCCGTCGATGCGTGGCCTGGGCAAGGGCGCCGGGCGCCATTCGGCTCTGCCGGGTACCAGTACGGTCTCCTGCTTGTAGCGCGTGCCTTGCTGCGCACCTGCCGCTTCCTCCTGCAAGCTGGTGAACTGTCTGCCCTCGTGGTGCACGCGGCTGGCCCGCCAATGCAGGTTCAGGTCTTCGCGCGGGTGCCCGGTCAAGGTGAAGCTCAGCCCCGGTTGCAGGCGCACATCGTCGCCTTCCACCTCGGCCATGCGGGCGTCATGCCGCAGGGCAGTGATGCGGGTGGCAGTGAAGGGCACGCCCACCGCTTCGCGTTTGTAGCGGCCGGGGTAGTCGAAGCGTTCGTAGGGGGTGCACGGCTGCGTCAGGTCGCTGCCGTGGGCACGCTGTTCCAGGCGGTAAGCCGGGTGGGTGAAGGTGTAGTCGCGTTGCACCTGGCGGGTAGTTCGCACCTGTTCGCTGTAGCGCAGGCGGCGCAGACAAGGCCGGGCCTGATCGCCGCCGCTGTTGGCGTGGTACAGCACCTGGTTGGGGTCGAGGTCGTCCTGCGCGAAGAAACCTTCGTCCTCGTCATCCGCCTTGATCGCGCCCAGGCTGATCTGCCCGAAGGCCAGCAGCCGGTCGGTGATGATCAGCCTGTGCAGTTTGGGCGTGTGTTCGAAGCGGTAGACGAAGCCCTCTTCGGCGGCCAGCCGGGCGATGAAATCCAGGTCGGTTTCGCCGGCCTGCACGCAAAACTCACGCACCTCATGTTTGTCGATGCTCTTCAGCGTGTAGCCGGTGATACCCTGGCGCTCGAGCATGATTTCCAGTATCTGCGGCACGCTTTTCTGCTGGAAGATGCGCCAGTTCGAGCGCAGCCCGGCGCGGGCCAGCGTGGGTTCGACCAGGGCGTGGTAGCGGGTGCGATGGAAACCCGTTTCACCCTGGCTGAAGGTGCTGACCAGGCCGTGCACGTAGCGCAGCGGGCGCTCACCGCGCCAGACCGTGAACAGCACCGGCTTGTCGAGCAGTTGGCCGAAGTCGATATCGTCCTGGAAGCTGATCAGCTCCAGCTGCAGTTGAAAGGGCGAGCTGATGGCTTCGTCCAGTTCGAACGACACCACCTCGAACTCATTTCGGCCCACCAGCGGCTGGAAGGTAAAGCGCAAATCGGATTGGCTAGGCATGTGGCATCCCCGCTACTGCTGGATGATGGCGTCGAGTGCTTCCAGCACTTCGGCGCTGATCAGGTCGAGGCGGTAGCTGTAATAGCTGTAGGCGCAGACCATGGCGATGGCCGAGAGCACCAGCGGGCTCCACCAGGGCCATTCCCGGCCTGGCCCGCGGTAGGGGCGATCGACGACGTTGCTGTAGGGGTCGCACAGCTCTTCCGGCACGGGGCCGCGCAGCTCACGGATCACCTTGTGCATGCGCGAGATCAGGGCAGCGGCGATGTCATCGCACTTGGGGTCGAGGGCGTATTTGCCCCTGAGGCCCAGGCAGATGCAGAAGTACAGGAACTCCAGCACATCCTGGAATTCCTTGGGCGACTGCAGGACCCGTTCGATCAGCACGAAGATCTTTTCGCCGCCCTGGGTTTCGTCGTGGAAGATGCTGAGCAGCGGTTCGTGGCTCCAGCACGAAGGGTTGCCCCATGGGCGGCTCATCACGGCCTCGTCCAGGAACAGGCAAAGGCCGTAGGAATAGACTTCCTGCTGGGCAATGGGGTAGCCGTGCTGGCGGATCTCTTCGCGGATGTTGCGGACCTGTTGCTGCACGGTCTTGTGCACGTAGGCGATGTTGGGCAGGTCATCCAGCGTGCGCAGGCGAATGACCAGGCCGAACAGCGGAGTTGCCGCGTCGAGCATCAGGTTTTTGAAGGCGCCACGTATCTGGAACTCCGGGTCGGCGGGGTAGCCTTCGTAGTCCGGCTGATCGGCTTGCCTTCCCTCGTCGGCCGGGTAAGGCGAGAGGGTATCCTGCGGGCCGTCAAGCATCCCGTGCAGGGTGTTTTCGGTTACATCGCGGGCATCGGCAGCGCCCTCGGGTTTTACCGGAGGGGTATCGGTTGGGCCGGGCATGAAGGGTCCTTGTCTACCAGCAGGCTGAAGACACGAACACTATCGGGGAATCAATTCTTCAAGGAGTCTGGGGCTTCCTAAACGGTTGTAGGATCCGTCTCTTCTTCGAGTTACCAGACATTTCTCTGGCAACATTTTGATAAATGCATGTACGCAATGGGCCCCTAGGGAGAGCGGGCCCGTTTATATAAAAGTCAGGCAAATAGCTTGGCAACACACGCCAGCTTTTTCTTGTACGAGCGCCGCGCTTCCAGTGCCTGCTCCAGGCTAACCGCCAGGAACCGTGCCTGCTGGTTGGGCTGCATCTGGCCGATCAGGTCGAGGTCGGCGCTGATCACCGTGCCGATCATGGCGTAACCACCACCGGACACGGCATCACGGTGCAGAATGATCGGCTCCAGGCCCGCAGGCACCTGGATCGAGCCGATCGGGTAGCAGCTGTCAACGATGTTGGAAGGGTCGGAACCTGCACCAAATGGTTGCTCCCGTGGCTGGAAGCTCAAGGCGCTGCCACCTTTGTAACGGTAGCCGATACGGTCCGCCTCGGAGCCGACAGTCCAGGCCTGGGTAAAGAAGCTTTGCGCCGCAGCTTCGGTCAGACGATGGAAATACAGCCCTGGCACTACCCGCAACACGACCTCGCCACCCAGAGCCTGGCGCAGGGCCATGGGCAAGCTTGCTCCGGCCCGGGTCTTGCCACTCGCGACGCCGACCGGCAACAGGTCGCCGGCCATCAACTTGCGCCCGTGCAAGCCACCCAAGGCGCCCAGCGCGTAGGTAGAACGGCTGCCAAGCACCTCGGGCACATCGATGCCGCCCGCCACGGCCACATACGCCCTGGCCCCCGCGGTGGGAAAGCCAAAGCGCAGCACCTGCCCGGCACGCACGGCAAACGCCGTGTCCGGGCGTTGCTCGCGGCCATCCAGCAACGCCGGCATCTGTGCACCGCATACGGCCACCAGCGCATCCTGCTGAAATTCCAGCTCCGGCCCCACCAGCGCGCACTCCAGGCCAGCCGCACCGGCCGGGTTGCCCACCAGGTGGTTGGCAGCGCACAAGGCATACTGATCAAGCGCGCCGGACGGCGGAATGCCGAGGTGGTAATAGCCTTCACGGCCCAGGTCCTGGACCGAGGTGGCCAGCCCGGGTTTGATCACCTTGATCATGCCAGCACCTCCTGCAACGATTTGGGGTAGCCGACCGGGTCGGCGAGGAAGGCATCCAGAGAAAACTCCACCGGGCGAATGCGCAGGTCGAAACGGCCCTCCTCCACATCCGCCACCGCCTGGTCGTAGGCCCTGCGGTCGATGGGCTTGAATTGCACGATGTCGCCTGGGCGGAAGAACACCATGTGCTGCTTCAGGTAATTCAGCGTTTGCTGCGGGTCGTAGATCGGTGCCGGGGTGACGCCGAACATCTGGTAGCCCCCTGCCCCGCGCACCGAGTAGATGCAACCGAAGCAACCGCCATGGCCCAAGGTGAGCTTGGGGGTGTCGGTGCGCGGGCGCAGGTATTTGGGCACCTCCAGTTGCCGCTCGCGCTCGACCATCTGGAACATGAACGGCAGGCCAGCCACGAAACCGACCATCGATACGAACCAGGGCGCGCCACTGTGGGCGGCGATGAATACGTCCACATCGGCCAGGCCGTTGATACGCGCCGCATACTCAAGGTCAGTGCTGTCCGGGTCCTGATGGCGGTCGCGGAAACGCATCAGGGTTTCATGGGTCCACGGGTCGTTGTACAGCACCGGGATCTCGATGATCCGCGTCTGCAACGAGCGCTCGGCCACCGCCTGCGCTTCGGCGCCTTGCACCGCTTCGAGCAGCGCCTGCGGCGCAATGCGATCCGGGTCAAAGCGGATCTGGAACGAGGCGTTGGCCAGGCACACGTCCAGCACGCCATCCAGGGCCAACCGCTCCACTGCGCGGGTGACGGCCATGCCCTTGAAGAAGGCTTCCAGCGACATGCTTTCGCTGACTTCGGCAAACAGATGCTCGTCGGCGCCGAAGCTGTAGCGGATCGGGGTTGTAGCAAGCGGTTCGGCCATGACTGTTCCTTTTCTTGGAATCTTTATAGAAAGGCAGGCGAAAACAAAATGCACGGGCTCCGGCCTGTACCGGCCGGATACCTCTCGACTCAGCGCGGCGCGCGCACCACGATCCCCGCCGCGTCCAGCGCCTTGCGCGTGGTTTCGACCAGGTCGAGCGCACCGGGGGTATCGCTGTGCAGGCAGATGGAATCGAACGCGATGGCCAGGTCCTGGCCTTCGACCGTGCGTACCACGCCTTGCTGGCAAGCGCGCAATACCCGGTCTGCAACAGCCTTGGGGTCGTAGCCACGCACATTGCGGGTAAACACGATGGAGCCGCTCAGGTCGTACTCGCGGTCGGCGTAGAACTCGCGAACCACCGGTTGGCCGAGCGCCTGGGCAATATGGCAAATCACCGAGCCCGGCATGCAATACAACAGCAGTTCAGGCTCGATCACCCGCAGGTTTTCCACCAGCAACCGCGCGGCAGCTTCGTCACGTGCCAGGTGCATGTACAGCGCGCCGTGCGGCTTGATGTGCTGCAGGCGCACGCCTTGGGCGCGGGCAATTTCCCGCAGGGCGCCCAGCTGGTAGAGCATGTCGTCGACCAGCTCCTGGGCAGGCGCGTTGATATGCCTGCGGCCGAAACCGACCAGATCACGGAAACCCGGGTGCGCACCCACTGCCACACCCAGGGCTTTGGCCCGCTCCACGGTGCGGCGCATGGTGCCGGGGTCGCCGGCATGGAAGCCGGTGGCGATGTTGGCGCTGCTGATGTAGCCCATCAGCTCGTTATCGACGCCGTCGCCAATGGTCCATGGGCCAAACCCCTCGCCCATGTCCGAGTTGAAATCCACCACCTGCATGACTGCTTCTCCTGGCGCTTGTGACTGCATGCCAGCCACGTTAGATTCTCCTCACCCCCTTGGGAAGATCTATAAACAGATAGGGTGTCTTCGGAAAATCAGATACCCCAGGAGCCTACCGTGTCACTGACCCTGCGCCAGGTCCGCTATTTCGTTGCCACTGCCGAGATCGGCCAGATTTCCCAGGCGGCCATCCACCTGAACATTTCGCAGTCGGCGGTGACCACGGCGATCAAGGAGCTAGAGGCCATGCTGGGTGTGCTGCTGTTCCAGCGTTCGGCCCAGGGCATGAACCTGACTGAGGCCGGCCGGCACTTTCTGAACCGCGCCTATGTGATCTTGCGCAGCGTCGATGACGCCCTGAACAGCCCGCTGCCGGACGTGCGTGCCAATGGCCTGCTGCGCCTGGCGGCCAGTTACACGGTGATCGGCTACTTCCTGCCTCACCACTTGCAGCGGCTTGAGCACTGGCACCCGGACGTGACCCTGGAGCTGTACGAGCAGGAACGCAGCGCCATTGAACAAGGCTTGCTGGAGGGGCGTTTCGACATGGCGGTAGTGCTCACTGCCAACCTCACCCACCCTGATATTGTCTCGGAGACGCTGTTCAACTCCGAGCGCCGGCTGTGGCTGCCCGGCCACCACCCGCTGTGCGAGCGCTCGTCGGTGAGCCTGGCCGATGTGGCCTGCGAGCCGTTCATCCTGCTGACCGTGGACGAAGCCGAACAGAGCGCCATGCGTTATTGGGAGCAGGCCGGGCAGCGCCCGAGCGTGCGGGTGCGCACCAGTTCGGTGGAGGCAGTGCGCAGCATGGTCGCCAATGGCAGTGGCGTGGCCATCCTGTCGGACCTGGTGCACAGGCCCTGGTCTCTGGAGGGCAAGCGCATCGAGACAGTGACCATCAGCGACCCGGTGACGCCAATGAGCGTAGGGCTGGCCTGGCATCGGGAACGGGCGTTCAGCCCGGCGATGCAGGCCGTGCGCAACTACTTCCATGATGCATTTCTGGCGCCGCAGCAGTTGTCTGCCCGGCGTTGAGCCTGCAATCAGTGCTTCAGGCAGCTGTCGATGTTCCAGCCGTACAACCACTGCACCGCATCGTGAAACTGCTCTTGCGAACGCCCTGCCCACAACTGGTTGCGCACCAGCCGCTCAACGCCCTTGGCATGGTACAGCCGCCCCATTTCCCGCGCCGACCACAACACCCGCGCCGTACGCGGAATACGGATCGACTCGTACAAGCGGAATGCCGCCTGCAGGTCATGCTCACACGCCTTCACTGCCTGCCCCAGCACCACCGCATCTTCCAGTGCCATGCACGCCCCCTGGGCCAGGTACTGGGTCATCGGGTGTGCGGCGTCACCCAGCAAGGTCGCCCGCCCTTCGCCCCACTGCTCCACCGGGTCGCGGTCGGCAGTGGCCCAGCGGCGCCAGGAAGTTGGCCGGTCGAGCATCTGCCGTGGCCGTTCATGAATGCCCTCGAAGTACGACAGCACCTCTTCCTTGCTGCCATCGGTCACACCCCACTGTTCCTCGTTGCGGCTGTGGAAGGTCACCACCAGGTTGTACTGCTGGCCGCCGCGCAGCGGGTAATGCACCAGGTGGCAACGGGGGCCCGCCCACAGCATAGGGGCGTTGACGCGCAGGTCTTCGGGCATGTTCTGCACATCCACTACTGCGCGGTACACCACATGCCCGGTGACCCGCGCCGGGTCGCCGACCATGCGCTCACGGATCACCGACTTGACGCCGTCGCAGCCGATGACTGCGTCGGCCTGGTAACGGTTGCCCTTGCTGTCGGTCAGGGTCACGCCCTGGTCGTCCATCTCCATGCCGGCGATGTGGGTCGAGGTCTGGAAGCGGATCAGCGGGTTCTGCTGCACGGCTTGCAGGATCGACAGGTGAATGTCGGCACGGTGGATCACGCCGTACGGGTTGCCGAAGCGCTGGCGGAAACGCTCACCCACCTCGATGCGCCCCACCTCGTGGGCATCGATGGCATCCATCATGATCAGGTGGTCGGTGAACACCGAGCGGTTGCGCGCTGCATCACCGACGCCCAGGGCATCCAGCGCGGCATAGGCGTTGGGGCCAAGCTGAATGCCCGCGCCGATCTCACCGATATGGTCGGCCTGCTCCAGCAGCAGCACCTGGATACCTTGCGCGGTCAGGGCCTGGGCGGCTGCAAGGCCACCGATGCCGCCGCCGACGAGGATGATTTTTTGTTGTTTGGCAGTCATGTTTGGGGTCTCCGTACAGGCTGCGTTTCTTATTGGATGAAATCAGGTTGGCGACCTGGAGCCGCGCGCTCGAACGCGGGTTGTGCCTGGCAGTGCTCGTACACCGCCATTACCCGCGGGTAGGCTTGCAGGTCGCAGCCCATGCGCTCGGCGTTGGCCACTTGCGGCACCAGGCAGCAATCCGCCAGGGTGGGTTGCTCACCAAAGCAGTACGGGCCAGCGCCATGGCGTTGGAGCAAGGCTTCGAGCGCAGCCAGGCCCTCGGCCACCCAATGGGCGTACCAGCGGTCTTTATCCTCAGCGCCCACTTCCAGCACCCGCTGCAGGTAGCCCAGCACACGCACATTGTTCAACGGGTGGATATCGCAGGCGATCAGTTGTGCAACTTCCAGCACCCGTGCGCGCAGCAGCGGCTGCCTGGGCAACAACGGCGCCTGGGGGTACTGCGCGTCGAGGTAGTCGATGATGGCCAGCGACTGGGTCAGGCTGATGCCGTCGTTGCCGACCAGTACGGGTACGCCACCGATCGGGCTGAGTTCACGGTGCTGCGCCTGGCGTTGCTCGCCGGCCCGCAGGTTGATGCCGTGGTAATCCACCTCCAGGCCTTTGAGTGCCAGGGCAATGCGTACCCGGTACGAGGTGGAACTGTTGAAAAAGCTGTAAAGCTGCATGGCAGTAGTCCTGCTGGATCAGAGCGTGATGTGGAGGTTGGCGTGCAGCACGGCAGCCGGCCGCATGCCCTTGAAGAAAATCGCCGCAGCAGCCAGTACGGCGGGCAGCATGAGCACACCGAACAGCACCTCGAAGGACAGCCCGGCATCCATCAGCAATGCGCCGCCAAAGGTGCCGCACACCGAGCCGATGCGCCCTACCCCGTGCGCCCAGCTCACCCCGGTGGCGCGGCTGCTGGTTGGGTAGAACGCAGCAGCCAGGGCATTGGCGCCTACCTGCGAACCACTGATGCAAAAGCCCATGCCGGCCACGGTCAGGCCCAGCAGTGCGTAGTCGCCATGGCTCTGGCCGATGGCAAACAGGCACGCTGCGCCGCCGAGCAAGGCCAGCACCAGTACCCGGTGCGGGTTGAAGCGGTCCATGGCCGCGCCCAGGCACAGCGCCCCCAGGGTGCCGCCAATCTGGAACAGCGCACTGATCAACGCCGCCTGGCTCAGGCTCAGGCCGGTGTCACGCACCAGCAGCGGCAGCCAGTTGGTCATGCCGTAGATGATCAGCAGGCTCATGAAGAACGCCAGCCACAGCGCCAGGGTGCCACGACGTAATGGCGCAGCCAGAATCTGGCGCACAGGCGAATGGCCTTCGACAACGTCGTCGATGCGCAAACCCTGGCAACCGCTCGGCAGTGCGCCGATACGCTGCAAGATGGCCAGTGCCTTGGTGTCACACGGGTTGCGTCGCGCCAGAAAGCGCACCGACTCGGGCAGGGCCAGCACCAGTACCGGCAGCAACGCCAGCGGCAAGACGCCGCCCAGCGCCAGCACACTGCGCCAGCCAAACAGCGGCAACAGCTGCGCAGCAACCACGCCACCCAACGCCGAACCCAGCGTAAAGCCGCAAAACATGCCGGTCACCATCAGCGAGCGGCGGCGTTGTGGGCAATACTCCGAGGTCAGGGTAATGGCATTGGGCATTGCCCCGCCCAGCCCCAGCCCTGTAAGCAGCCGCAACAACGCCAGGCTGTGCAAGTCCTGGGCGAACGCAGCGGCCAGGCTGAAGGCGCCGAAGCAGGCCACCGACAACAACAGCACCCGCTTGCGGCCAAAACGGTCGGCCAACGGCCCGGCCATGAAGGCGCCGAGCATCAAACCGACCAGCGCGGCACCCAGCACCGGGCCAAGGTCGGCAGCGCCGATCTGCCAGTGCTCGCGTAGCGCCGGGGCAATGAAACCGATGGCAGCCGTGTCCAGGCCATCGATGGCTGTCACCAGAAAACACAGCAGCAGGATGCGCCACTGAAAGCTGGCAACAGGCTGGCTGTCGATGAAGGCTTGTACATCCACGGTATTGTTTTTGTCGGTGGAAGACATGAGCGAAACCTCCGGGCCGGCGCCAGGCGCAGGCCACGTGTATAACCGGGAGGAAGGGCCGACTGCGCCGGCCCGGGGCTATCAGATGACGCGGACGCGGATTTCACCCAGGCCATCGACACCACCCACCATCAACTCGCCCGCCACCACCGGGCCAACGCCCTCGGGGGTGCCGGTCATGATCAGGTCACCGGGTTGCAGCTCAAAAAAACGCGACAGGTAGGCGATGGTTTCCGGCACCGACCAGATCAGCTTGTCGATGTCGCTGCGCTGGCGGTCCGCACCTTCCACCTGCAGCCAGATGCGTGCCTGCGCCGGGTGGCCAACCTCGCTGGCCGGGTACAGCGGTGCAATGGGCGCAGAAGCGTCGAACGCCTTGCCGATTTCCCAAGGGCGGCCCATCTCGCGCATTTTCATTTGCAGGTCCCGGCGGGTCATGTCCAGGCCTACCGCGTAGCCCCAGACGTGGTCGCTGGCCTGTTCCAGCGGAATGTTGCGCCCGCCTTTGCCAATGGCCGCGACCAGCTCGATCTCGTAGTGGTAGTTGCTGGTCTCGGCCGGGTAGGCCAGCTCCAGGGTCTGGCCCTCGGCTACCGGTACCACGGCGTCAGCCGGCTTGCAGAAGAAGAACGGTGGTTCGCGATCAGGGTCAAAGCCCATTTCGCGGGCGTGCGCCGCGTAGTTGCGGCCCACGCAGTACACGCGGCGTACCGGGAAACGCTGGTCACTGCCGGCAATCGGCAAGCTGGTGGTGGCGGCAGGTTCGAACAGGTAGGTCATGGCAGGGTTTCCTTGGATCAATGGTCTTCGCGGGCTTCGCGCAGCAGCCCAAGGGCCTCCTGCACAGGCCGGTCGGAATAGCTGAACAGCACACACTCGTCGTCGGCTTGCAGGCTCAACGGCACCCAGCTCGGCACCACGAAGGTGTCCTTGGGTTCGAAGCTGAAGGCCTGCCCACCGATGATGGCGCGGCCCCGGCCCTCCACCACCGAATACACGGTGGCGTCGGTGCAGCGGGCTGTCTTGCCGACAAAGCCACGCGGCAGCAGCTGCATGCAGGTGCCGATGGTGGGCATGGCCCAGCCGCCAGTGACCGGGTTGACGTAGCGCAGCTTCACCCCGTCCCAGGCATCCAGCTCGCCCTGGCGCTCAAGGGTGGCCAGGGCTTCACGGGTGCGAGCATAGGGGTAGCTGAAAATCGGCGAGGTGGCGCCCCGTGCTTCGTGACGCAGCGGCAGCATGTTGGCGCCGTAGCGGGCCAGGCTGTTGCCCTCGGGGCGACTGACGGGCTGCACTGCTTCGGGGTAGTTCTCGGCAAAGCCGGCGCCATAGAAACGCACGGTGGGGATATCGAGGCCGTCCAGCCAGATCACCGGCTCGCCACCCTCGGCCTCGCTCAGGTTGCCATGGTCGTGCCAGGTCCAGGACGGGGTGATGATGAAGTCGCCTGGGTGCATGGTGGTGCGCTCGCCATCCACTGCCGTATAGGCGCCCTTGCCTTCGACCACGAAACGCAGCGCAGACTGGCTGTGGCGGTGGCTGGGGGCAATTTCGCCCGGCAGGATCAGTTGCAAACCGGCATACAGGCTGGGGGTGATGGAGGCCTGGCCACGGATACCAGGGTTCTCCAGCACCAGCACCCGGCGTACCGCCTCTTCTGCGCTGATCAGCTGGCCGGCCTCCATCAGGTACGGGCGCACCTCGCTGAAACGCCAGAGCGCGGGAACGCAAGAGGTAGTGGGCTGAGCCGGCACCAGGTTGTGCAGTTGCTCCCACAGCGGGAACAGCGCCTGGCTGTCGATACGTTGATAGAAGTCGGCGCGGGCCGTGCCGATGTTGTCGTTGTTATGCATCGCTTCACCTGTGGTGGGCTGTATAGGGACGAATGGCAGTGGCAGCGCCCCCGTTGTGGGAGCGATTAAACGCCCACGCGACATACAAAAAAAATGATATTTTCATATGCATCCATATAAAAAAGATGATGTGAGACATGCCATGCACTGGACCCGACGCCTGCGCCCGCGCCACCTGCAACTGCTGGTGACACTGGCCGAAACCGGCAACCTCAGCGACACCGCCCGGCAGGCCTATACCACCCAGCCAGGCCTGTCGAAGTTCCTCAAGGAGCTGGAAGAAGACGCCGGCGCGTTACTGTTCGAACGCCATGCCCGTGGCCTGCGGCCGACCGCCGAGGGCACTTTGCTGGTCAACCATGCACGGCGAATCCTTAGCGAGATGGAGCGGGCGCAGAGCAACCTGGATGCCTTGCGCGAAGGCAATACGCCCAATGTGGCCATCGGTACCTCACCGGCCTCGGCACCGAGCCTGGTACCCGATGCCATCCTGTATTTCCTGGATAAACACCCGAAAGCGCAGGTATCGCTGCAGGAAAGCACCATGAACGTGCTGCTGGAGCGTTTGCAACTGGGCCAGCTGGACGTGGTGGTGGGGCGTGTCGACAATTACCAGCCGAGCCAGGCCCTGCACAGCGAGATGCTGTTCCGCGAGCCGATGCAGGTGGTCGCCCGCCCCGACCATCCTTTGGCCCGGCGAAAAGGCCTGAGCTGGGACGACCTGTACCAGTACGACTGGCTGCTGTGGCCGCCCGCCACGCCCATTCGCAACCGCCTGGACACCGCCCTGAGCAACGCCGGGCGCAAGCCGTTGCCGTGCCGTATCGAATCGTCGTCGCTGATGGCCAACCTGTGGTTGATGCAGAACAGTGACATGCTGTGCGTGGCGTCCGGGCGGGTGGCCGAGCATTTCCATGGGCGCGGTTTGCTGCAGCGGCTGGATTTCGAGTTGGAAGCGGAAGGCTCGATTGGCATGTGCTGGCGGGATGAGCCGCATATCGAGGGGGCGGTGCTGGATTTGCTGGAGAGCTTGCGCGAGGCCGCCCGGGTGCCTATTCGCAAGCCCTGATCGGTGGTGTGCCATTCGCGGGCACGCCCGCTCCCACAGGATCTCCCTGTACTTTAAAACCTGTGCAGTACCTGTGGGAGCGGGCAAGCCCGCGAAAAGGGCTAAACCGACCTCGAGCCGAACGATCAGAACTCAATGCCGTCATAACCTGAGCCGGTGCCGACACGCAAAGAGGACGCGAAATGACCCAGCCCGACCCGTCATACGTCAAATGGCTCGAAGACCGCGCCATGCTCAAAGCTTCGCAGGAGCGCGCCAGTTTGTATTCAGGCCAGTCACGCCTGTGGCAACAGCCCTACGCCGAAGCCCAACCACGACGCGCCACCAAAATCGCCTCGGTATGGCTGACGGTATACCCCGACGCCATCATCGCCCCGCAAGGCTGCTCGGTGCTCGGCGCCCTCGCCCACGAAGCCCTGTGGAAACGCCTGTCGGAGATCGGCATCCAGGGCCTGCACACCGGTCCGATCAAGCTCTCCGGCGGCATTCGCGGTCGCGAGCTCACCCCCAGCGTGGACGGCAACTTCGACCGCATCAGCTTCGATATCGACCCGCTCTACGGCAGCGAACAGGAACTGGTGCAGATGAGCCGCATGGCCGCGGCCCACAATGCGGTGACCATCGACGACCTGATCCCCTCGCACACCGGCAAGGGCGCCGACTTCCGCCTGGCCGAAATGGCCCACGGCCCCTACCCGGGGCTGTACCACATGGTCGAAATCCGCGAGGAAGACTGGCCGCTGCTGCCGCAAGTGCCTGCCGGCCGTGACGCGGTGAACCTGCTGCCGGCCCAGTGCGACGAGCTCAAGGCCCGCCATTACATCGTTGGCCAGCTGCAACGGGTGATCTTCTTCGAACCCGGCGTGAAGGAAACCGACTGGAGCGTCACGCCCCCCGTCACCGGCGTCGACGGCAAAACCCGCCGCTGGGCCTACCTGCATTACTTCAAGGAAGGCCAGCCCTCGCTGAACTGGCTGGACCCGACCTTCGCCGCCCAACAGATGATCATTGGCGATGCCCTGCACGCCCTGGACTGCCTGGGTGCCCGCGGCCTGCGCCTGGATGCCAATGGTTTCCTCGGCGTGGAAACCCGGGCCAACGGCTCCGCCTGGTCGGAAAGCCACCCGTTGTCGATTGTCGGCAACCAGTTGATCGGCGGCATGATCCGCAAGGCTGGCGGCTTCAGCTTCCAGGAACTGAACCTGACCCTGGACGACATCGCGCAAATGTCCAAGGGCGGGGCCGACTTGTCCTACGACTTCATCACCCGGCCGGCCTATCAGCATGCGCTGCTGACCGGTGACACCGAATTCCTGCGCCTGATGCTCAAAGAGATGCACGCCTTCGGCATCGACCCCGCTTCGCTGATCCATGCCCTGCAGAACCACGACGAGCTGACTGTGGAACTGGTGCATTTCTGGACCCTGCATGCCCACGACATGTACCTGTACAAAGGCCAGACCTTGCCCGGGAGCATCCTGCGCGAGCACATCCGTGAAGAGATATACGAACGGCTATCGGGCGAGCACGCGCCTTACAACCTGCGCTTCGTCACCAATGGCATCGCTTGCACCACGGCCAGCCTGATTGCCGCAGCGCTGGGCATCCGCGACCTTGAGCAAATCGGCCCGGCAGAAATCGAGCACATCCAGAAAGTGCACCTGCTGCTGGTCATGTACAACGCCATGCAGCCAGGTGTGGTTGCCCTGTCTGGCTGGGATCTGGTCGGCGCGCTGCCCTTGCCCGCCGAAGCAGTCGCCGAGCGCATGCTCGATGGCGATACCCGCTGGATTCACCGGGGCGGTTACGACCTGGCCGGGCTCGACCCGCAGGCACAAGAGTCGTTGCGTGGCATGCCCCGTGCCCGCGCCCTGTACGGCAGCCTGGACAGCCAGCTGGAAAACAGCGACTCGTTCGCCTGCAAGGTGAAAAAGCTGCTGGCCGTGCGACAGGCCTATGGCATTGCCACCAGCCGCCAGGTGCTGGTGCCTGAAGTGCTTAGCCCCGGGTTGCTGGTGATGGTGCACGAGCTGCCGGCCGGGCGCGGTATCCAGATCAGCGCGCTGAACTTTGGCCAGGTGGTAATTGCCGAGGAACTGCAACTGACCGGGTTCACGCCGGGGCCGGTTGTGGACATGATCAACGAAACGGTCGAGGGCGACTTGACCGAGGATGGGCGCTTGATGATCAACCTGGACCCGTATGAGGCGCTTTGCCTGCGTATCGTCAACAGCAGTGCACATGTGTAATCAGCGATGAAAACACCTGCACGATCAATCAAATCGTAATATCGAATGGCCATATTGGGCGCCCCTGAACAATAACCCGTGGTCGCCCAATGCCTTTCACGCCCAACCGCCTGGCCCTGTGCATCGCCCTCGCCTGTGCCGCCTTCGCGCCAGCCGCCTTTGCCAAGGATTACCTGATCAACAGCGCCACCACCGATACACTGGAGCTGAAGAAGTCCGACACCTTGAAGGTGACCTCGACCGGCAGCATCGTAGCCAGTGACGACGACGGCGTAATCCTGCCCAAGCACACCAGCGGTGCGACCGTGAGCGTCGACAACGCCGGTATCATCCGGTCCACCGACGGCCGCGGCATCGACACCAAGGATGACGGCGAAGACCTCAGCCACTACGTGATCAACAACCACGCCGGGGCGTTGATCCAGGGCACCAACGACGGCCTGCGCTTCCAGACCAACCCCACTGCCGGTGGCAGCCTGAGCATCGTCAACGCTGGCACGATCGAATCCACCGTCGAAGGCCAGGCCATCGACCTCGAAACCCTGAACAACCCGGCGTTCACCACCACCTTGGTGAACGAAGCCACGGGCGTGATCCATGCCGTGGGCAACGACGCGGTCAAGACCGGCTCCAACGCCACCGTTACCAACTACGGGCTGATCTACACCGATACCGCTGCGCAAGACAAGAATGGCCTGGACCAGAAATACGACGGCATCAAGATCGGCACCTCCACCGGCGTCACCGTGTACAACCACGGCACCATCAGTGCCGACCGCCACGGCGTCGACCTGAAGACCGATGCCACGCTCTACAACTACGCAGGCGCCAGCGTTACCGGGCGCAATGGTTCGGGCTTCGGTTCGGACGGCAGTGGCACGGTGTACAACTGGGGCACCATCACCGGTGCCATCGCCGATGGCAAGATCAACGGCGATGGTGATGGCGTCGATATCGACAACATCGGCCATGTGTACAACGCCGGAACCATCCAGGGCCTGGGTGCCAAGGGTGTCGACAGCGGCGGCCGGCCGAACGGCAGCGAAGGCATTGCCATGGGCGGTGGCAGCATCGTCAACACGGCCACGGGGGTTATTCGCAGCGTCGACAACGGCATCCTGGTGGATGACGGTGCCGAAGGTGCCGGGGTAGCCGCCACCACCATCAACAACGCCGGGCGCATCGAAGGCGAAAGTGGCTTTGGTATCAAGCTGATCGGCCAGTATGACGACAGCCTGACTAACAGTGGCACCATCAGGGGCGGCAACGGCCTGGCACTGAGCATGGGCGCGGGCAACGACAGCCTGACGGTGCTGACCGGCGGCGTGTTCGACGGCCTGGTCGATGGCGGCGAAGGCACCGACAGTGTGACCTTGAACGGCACCGGCAGCTTTGGCAACAGCGCCAATTTCGAAACCCTGAACGTCACCGGTGGCAGCTGGACCCTGAGCAGCATCAACGACTTCAGCCAGGGTGGCGTGGTCACGTCGGGCGCCACGCTGATCAACCAGGGCAGCATTCTCGGCCAGATGCGGGTGGAGCAAGGCGCCACCTATGCCGGCGGTGGCTCGGTCGGCGGGCTGCACGTGGACGGCACCCTGCTGACCAACACGGGCCTGGGTGTGGCTACGGTTACGGATGACCTGAGTTTCGGTCAGGGCTCAAGCCTGGTGTACGGCGTAAATGCCGATGGCAGCAGCGCACCGGTCACTGTCAGCGGCACGGCCAACCTGAACGGCGCCACCCTGCGTGTGCAGCCCACCCCTGGCGAGTACCCGTGGCAAAGCCGCTACACCGTTCTGACGGCCAACGCAGTCAATGGCACGTTCACCCAGGTGACCAGTGACTATGCCTTCCTTACCCCCACGTTGAGCTACACCAGTACTTCGGTAGGCCTGGCCTACGACCGCAACGATGTAGCCTTCGAGCATTATGCACAGTCTGACAACGCCGCCGGTGCTGCACGCAGCCTGGCCAGCCTCGGGCAGAACAGCAACCTTTACAACGCCGTGCTTGGCACAACCACTGCCGGGGCCGGCGATGCCATTGCCCAGCTCTCCGCCAGCAACACTGCCAACCTGGCGGCGGCCACCCTGGCTGGCACATCACAGGTTGGCAATACAATGCTGGGTGCCATGCAGGCGATGGCCGGTACTGGCAGCCTGATTGCGGGCCTGAACGATAACGACGACCCGGTGCTGGCCGCCACTGGCGTGCCACGCGAGGCGCGCAACCTCAACGACCCGAAAGCCCAGGGGCGTGTCTGGGCACAGGCACTGGGTAGCTACGGCAAGGTGGATGGCAGCCACGGTGCCAGCGCACTGGAGCAGCGCACCGGGGGTGGTGTGCTGGGCATCGACTGGGCGTTGGGCGATGACTGGCGCCTGGGTGTGCTCGGCGGTTACTCGCATACACGCCTGGACAGCAGCGGCCTGGATGGCACTGTGCGCAGCTGGCACGCCGGGGTGTATGCCCAGCACCAGCGCGGCCCGCTGGCCCTGCGCCTGGGGGCGGCGTACAGCCGCCATGATGGCGACAGCAAGCGTGATGTGGCCTTTGCCGGTTTCAACGAGCGCCTCAAGGGTGACTACGATGCCGACAGCCAGCAAGCTTTCGTCGAACTGGGCTATGCCATGGGCAGCGGCCGCTTGAGCGCCGAGCCATTCGCCAACCTGGGCTACCACCGCTACCACCGCGACAGCTACCGCGAACAAGGCGGTGACGCGGCACTGGCAGTGGATGCCGATACCCAGGACAACCTCAGCAGCACCTTGGGTGTGCGCCTGGCGCACCTGGGGCAGCTGGACAACGGCATGAGCCTGACGCCACGTGCGACGCTGGGCTGGCGGCACACCTATGGCAGCCTCGATACCCGCACGCGGCAGGCATTCATCGCCGGGGGCGATGCGTTCAATGTCGAGGGCAGTGCGATAGATCGCGACAGTTTGCTGGTCGAAGCCGGCCTGGACCTGGGGTTGAGTGCGCGGCAGAGCGTGGGCCTGGGCTACAGCGGGGAACTGGGCAGCAACAGCCGCAATCATGCGGTGGTTGGGCAGTGGCAGTTGAAATTCTAGATCCTGGCCGCCTGTTCTGGCCTCTTCGCGGGTTTACCCGCGAAGCGGCCAGCACTGCCAACCTTGCTTTTGAGGCTGCAGAAGCATAGCTTTCGGGTGATTTCTTTTTGTGCCCAGGAGCAACTCCATGTACACCGGCATCGTCCAGGCCGTCCGCCCTCTGCTTGATGTGACCACCTACCCTGGCCACAACCAGTTCACCATTGACCTCACCCCGGAGCTGCTCGACGAGCTGAAGATCGGTGCCAGTGTCAGTGTCGAGGGCACTTGCCTTTCGGTCACCGAAATCGCCGGCACCCAGGTCAGGTTCGACGCCATGACCGCCACCCTTGAACGCACCAACCTGCGCAAATTCAAGGCCGGCCAGGGCGTCAACATCGAGCGTTCGGCAAAAATGAACGCCGAAGTCGGCGGCCACCTGATGGCAGGCCACATCGCCACCACCGCCGAAATCGTCGAACTGTCGATCAAGGAAACCGGCGCGTTCATCACGTTCCGCATGCCACCGGAGTGGGGCAAGTATGTGTTCCCGCGCGGCTTCATCGGGGTCAATGGCTGCAGCCTTACCGTCGCCGATGTCAACGACAACGTCATCACCATCAACCTGATCCCGGAAACCCTGCGCCAGACCACCTTCGCCAGCTACAAAGCCGGCGAGCTTCTCAATATCGAGGTCGATCACCAGACCATGGTGCTGGTCGATGTGGTAGAGCGCACCATCAAAGGCACCCTGGCCCGCGAGCTGCCACGCTAGTCCCGCCTTTTACTCGATGCGTGGGTGCTGCTGTGCCAGCACCTTGCGCTTGGCTTCCAGCTCGGCAATCTGCGCGTCGATGTCTTCGATCTTCTGCTCGATGTTGTCGTGGTGCTCTTGCAGCAGTTCACGCGCTTCCTCGATGTCCGATGCCGCCGGTGCTGCTCCGCGCAGCGGCTTGTTGGCGGTTTCCTTCATGGTCAGGCCGGTCAGCAGGCCAATAGCGGCGATCACCATCAGGTAGTAGGCCGGCATGTACAGGTCGCCCGTGCTCTCCACCAGCCAGGCGGTGAGGGTCGGGGTAAGCCCGGCGATCAGCACCGAAATGTTGAAAGCGGCCGCCAAGGCGCTGTAGCGGATGTGCGTAGGGAACATCGCCGGCAGCGTCGAGGCCATCACACCGATGAAGAAGTTCAGCAGCACGGCAATGATCAGCAGCCCGGCAAAAATCACCCCCAGTACGCCGCTGTTGATCAGCATGAACGCCGGAATGGCCAGGGCGAACAGGCCGACACTGCCGACGATGATGAAAGGCCGACGGCCGAACTTGTCGCTAAGCAGCCCGATCATGGGCTGCACGAACAGCATGCCGACCATGATCGCGATGATGATCAGCACGCCATGGTCTTCGCTGTAATGCAGGTTGTGCGACAGGTAGCTGGGCATGTAGGTGAGCAGCATGTAGTAGGTGACGTTGGTGGCAATCACCACGCCGATGCAGGTCACCAGGCTGCGCCAGTGCTGTGTGGCCACTTCCTTGAACGACACCTTGGGCCCGGAGGCCAGGCCTTCGCGGTCGCCCTGCTCCAGCTTGTCGACATGCTGCTGGAACGCAGGTGTTTCTTCCAGCGCATGGCGCAGGTAAAGACCGATGATGCCCAACGGCAGGGCCAGGAAGAACGGCAGGCGCCAACCCCATTCAAGGAACTTTTCTTCGCCCAGAATGGTGGAAATCAGCACCACCACGCCCGCGCCTAGCACAAAGCCGGCAATCGAGCCGAAGTCCAGCCAGCTACCGAGAAAACCGCGTTTGCGGTCGGGGGCGTATTCGGCCACGAAGATCGACGCGCCGGTGTACTCGCCGCCCACCGAAAAGCCCTGGGCCATCTTGGCCAGCAACAACAAGATCGGTGCCCAGATGCCGATGCTGGCATAGGACGGAATCAGGCCGATGGCGAAGGTGCTGAGCGACATGATGACGATGGTCGCCGCGAGGATTTTCTGCCGCCCGAACCTGTCGCCCAAGGCGCCGAAGAACAACCCGCCCAATGGCCGGATCAGGAACGGCACCGAGAAGGTGGCCAGCGCCGCAATCATCTGCACGCTGGGGTCGGCGTTGGGGAAAAACACCTTGCCCAGGGCATAAGCCACGAAGCCGTAAACGCCAAAGTCGAACCACTCCATGGCATTGCCCAGAGCAGCGGCGGTGATCGCCTTTTTCATCTTGGCGTCGTCGACAATGGTGATGTCCTTAAGGCCGATTGGCTGGACTTTTTTCTTGCGAGGTTTCATACCCGTATCCCTGTCGATGAATGCTCTAAGGGATCAGATACAACGGGACACTAAATAATTCAGCGCTTACTGATTTTTTGTGCGTTTGCGCCGCTTCACCAACAGCGCACAAAGAAAAGCCGCTGCAACTACAGCGGCTTTGTAAACCGAAGGCCTGGCTTCAGATACCTTCGCGGGCCAGGTCCATGGCGAAGTAGGTCAGGATCAGGTCGGCACCGGCACGCTTGATCGCACCAATGCTTTCGCGCACCACCCGGCCTTCGTCGATAGCGCCGGCCAGGCCGCCGAACTTGATCATCGCGTACTCGCCGCTTACCTGATACGCCGCCAGCGGCAGGCGCGAGGCGGCGCGGATGTCGGCGATCACGTCCAGGTAGGTGCCGGCTGGCTTGACCATCAGCACGTCTGCCCCTTCCTGCTCGTCCAGCAACGACTCGCGCACCGCTTCGCGGCGGTTCATCGGGTTCATCTGGTAGCTCTTGCGGTCGCCCTTCAGCGTGGTACCGCCCGCTTCACGGAACGGGCCATACAGCGACGAGGCGAACTTGGTCGAATAGGCCATGATCGCCGTGTCGTAGAAGCCCGCGCCATCCAGCGCGCTACGGATAGCCTGCACCTGCCCGTCCATTGCCGCCGACGGGGCGATGAAGTCGGCACCGGCAGCGGCGGCGATGACCGCCTGCTTGCCCAGGTTGGCCAACGTGGCGTCGTTGTCCACGCCGTGGTCGTGCAGCACGCCGCAGTGGCCATGGCTGGTGTATTCGCAGAAGCAGGTGTCGGACATCACCACCATTTCCGGCACGGTGTCCTTGCAGATACGCGACATGCGCGCGACCAGGCCGTTTTCGTTCCAGGTGTCGCTGCCGGTGGCGTCCAGGTTGTGCGAAACACCAAAGGTCATCACCGACTTGATACCGGCACGGGCATAGCGCTCGATTTCCTGGGCCAGCAGTTTCTCGGGAATGCGGTTGACCCCCGGCATGCTGGTGATCGGCACGAAGTCATCGATGCCCTCTTCGACGAAGATCGGCAGGATCAGGTCTTCCAGGCGGAATTCGGTTTCCTGGAAGATCGTGCGCAGGGACTCGTTCTGGCGCAGGCGGCGGGGACGAACGGACGGGAATTGGTTGGACATGACAGCTCCAGGGCATTTTGAACGGCGTATACCTTATGCCTGTCGGGCGCCAGTGAAAAGGCCAAATGACGAGATTATGTCTTGCGTCAATGGCAAAGGCCGGGGTTCCCCTGTGCTGGCCCCTTCGCGGGCTTGCCCGCTCCCACAGAGATCGCGTAGCTCTCAAGACTGGCGCGATACCTGTGGGAGCGGGCAAGCCCGCGAAGGGGCCGGGACAGGAAAACTCAATCCACCAGCCGCGGCGCCCCCACCTCAGCCGCCTGCCGGTCCAGCCCATGGGCTTCGAGAATCCGCGCAATCTCGCCACTGCCATGCAATGCCTGGATGTTGGCATCCAGCGCCTTGCCCAGTTCGGCATTGCTGAGCATGTACGGAATCGCCGTCTGCCCCGGCTGCTCGGTGGCTTTCACCCGTGGGTCAGGCGCGGACACCTTGATGCTCGCCCCTTGGTAGGCCCCCTTCTGCTGCGACACCACCGCCACAGCGTGGCTGTCGATACCAGCCTGTATGCGCCCGGACGCCAAATCCTGGGCCATGGCCACCGGGTTTGGGTACAGCACCAGGTTGTCACCCAGCACCTTCTTCAGGTCGTTGACCCACAGGTAGCCCTGCACGGTGCCGACCCGCTTGCCCTCCAGCTCACCAACCGTGGCATAGCCTTGTTTCGAGATAATGCCCATCACATCCAGATACAGCGGCGCCGAAAGCCCCAGCACCTTGCCACGCTCCACCGTGCGGTACCAGTCGCCGATCACCACATCGGCACGCCGGGTGACCACCGACTGGATCGCCGCTGCCGGGTCAAGCACGCTGGCCTTGATGGTCAGGCACTCGCGGGCAGCGATCTGCTTGATAATCTCCCCGTCCACCCCACCCAGCTCCTGGTTCGGGCCAGGCACGGAGTAAGGCGGAAACACCCACGCAGCCACGGTCAGTACACCGGGCGTAAGGGTTTCGAAACTGTGGCTTGGTTTGCACTCGGCCATGGCCTGTGCGCTGCCGGCAACGGCGGCGCACAGGGCCAACCAACGGGTGACACGCTTGAATGGTTTCATCACGGGTACCTATGCAATGTTAAGGGCAGGCAGGGTTCAGGAACGTGCGTGCTGGCCGGTCGCCAGTCTTCTTTCCAGGGTGGCCACACCCAGGCTTGCCGGGGCGCAGACGGCCGCATACATCAGCCCCGCCAGCACCAGTACCGGCATGTACTGGAAGGTCGAAGAGCCGATGGCCGACGCGCGGCTGACGATTTCGGGCAAGGCGATGGTGAAACACAGTGACGAGGCCTGGAACATCATGATCGAGAACCCCAGCAACGATGGCAGCGCCACCCGCAAGGCCTGGGGCAGGACCACATAACGCAACGCGTCGACGCGGTCCAGGCCAATCACCTCGGCGGCCTCGTGCTGGCCACGGGCGACCGCTTCCAGCCCGCCACGGATGATCTCGCTGGTGTACGCGGCGGTGCAGTAGGCCAGCGCCAGGGCCGCAGCCCAGAACGAGCTCAGGGTGAGGTTTGCCGAGGGCAAGCCGAAGTAGAAGTACTGCAACAGGATCAAGGCAGGCGCACCACGCCCCAGTTCAACGATCAGCAGCGCCGGGTAGCGCACCGCCCTGCCCTTGGCGCTTACGCCCAGGGCCAGCAGCAGCCCCAGCCCCACACCGAGGGCCAGGCTGATGGCAGTCACCTGCAACGACAGTACAAAGCCCTTCCACAGCTCTGGAAACCATTCGGCCCACAGGCTCAGTAGTTCGCTCACAGGCTGATCCTCCGTTGCAAGGTGCCGGACAACCAGCGTGAGGCCAGCGCCACTGGCACGCTCAGCACCAGGTACACCAGCGCGGCGGCGCTGTACACGCCCAAGCCCTGGAAGGTCTGCTGCGACACCTGGTAGGCCTGGAAGCTGATGTCCGTCACGCCAAGGGTAGAAGCCACCGCCGAATCCTTGAGCAGGCCGATGGCATAGGTAGCCGCCGTGGGAATGGAGATACGCGTCAGCTGCGGCAGCACCACATCGAAAAAGCGCTGTGCCGATGACAGGTTCAGTACATGCGCCGCCTCGTACTGGCCATCGGGGATCGCCGCAAACGCACCCCGGTACACTTCAGCCATCTGCGCCGCGGTGATCAGGCCCAGGCCCACCGTCGCTGCCACGAACGGCGACAGGCTTATATAGCCCCCCCCAATGCCGAAGAAGATGAAGAACAGCCAGACAATCGGCGGAATCGACCGCAGGGTCAGCACGATGGCTGCCCCCAGTGCCGCCAGCCCACGTGCCTTGGCCATGCGCAGTGCACACAGTGGAAAGCCCAGCACCACACCGGTCGCAAACGCACACAGGGTCACCCCCAACGTCCAGGGCACACCAGCCAGCAACATCAGCAGGATGTCGTTCATCAGCGGTCCCTCACGGCCTGGAGAAACTTCACCACCCGCTCATGCCGCGGCTGGCGCATCACCTGCGCGCTCGGCCCCTGCTCGAGGATGCGCCCATCGGCCATCACCACCACGCGGTCCGACACTGTCTCGGCAAAGTGCATCTCATGGGTGACGACGATCATCGACATGCCTTCGGCAGCCAGCTCCTTCATCACTGCCAATACTTCCAGGCCCAGTTCCGGATCCAGCGCCGAGGTGGGCTCATCGAACAGCATCAGCTCGGGCTCCAGCGCCAATGCCCGGGCAATGGCGATGCGCTGCTGCTGGCCCCCCGAACAACGTACCGGGTAGTGCCCGGCCTTGTCGGCCAGGCCCACACGTTCCAGCAACTGCATGGAGCGCGCATCGGCTTCACGCTGGCTGCGCCCCAGCGTGCGGATTTGCGCCAGGCTCACATTACGCAGCACAGTCATGTGCGGGAACAGGTTGAACGACTGGAACACCATGCCAATGCGCCGGCGTAGCTGCAGCAGGTCAGCGCGCAGCAGCGGCGTGGCGGCGTCGATGTCGAGTTCGTCGAGGCGGATACGCCCCCGGGTCGGTGGCTCCAGCTGGTTGATGCAGCGCAGCAAGGTGCTCTTGCCCGAGCCACTGGGGCCGATGATGGCCACCACCTCCCCCTTGCTCATCTCAAAGTTGACGTCGTGCAGCACTTCGTAGGGGCCAAACTGCTTGTGGATCGACTCCAGGCGCAGGAATGCGGGCTTGGGAGCAGGCACTGGCGGTACCTGGCGCAGGGGAACACTCATCGGGTTCATGTGCAATCCTCCGCTCAAGACCGCTGGTCATCGACCAAGGGCGTGCTCGACAGCTTGACCGCGCCGTGGGCGGTGATCAGCACCTGTTCCTCCAGCTTCACCCCTTCGCGCCCACCCCGCTCGCCGATGTAGCTTTCTACCGAGACCACCATGTTTTCCTGGAACAGGCCGTCGTAGCCCCATTCGGCGAAGTCCACGGCATAGGCCACGCTGGGGTATTCATCCACCAGGCCGACACCGTGCAGCATCATCATGTAGCGGTTGTGCTCGTACTTGCGCGGCACCGGCCAGCAACGCTCGGCAAATTCGCGAAACGACAGGCCCGGGCGCAGCAGCTCGACGTTGTGGCTGATCTGCTGGCTGGCGATGTCCAGCAACTCGCGCTGGGCCGCGGTCACGGGCTTGCCGGGGCAGACAAAACTGCGCGAGATATCCGACAGGTAGCCGCCGGGGCCCACCATGTCGGTGTCGAAGCAAACCATCTCACCGGCTTCGATGACCTTGTCGGTCGCATCCTGGAACCACGGGTTGGTGCGCTGGCCAGAGCTGAGCAGCCGGCTCTCGGCCCATTCACCGCCTTGGGCCACGTTGGTACCGTGAAGGATGCTCCATAGCTGGTTTTCGGTAATGCCTGGCTGCAGGCTGGCCCGCATGCGGGCGATGGCCAAATCGCAAACGGCCATCGAGACCCGATGGCTGGCGACTTCTTCGGCCGACTTGATCAGTCGGGCCTGCTCCATCAGTGGTTGTGCGTCGAACAGTTCGATGCCCCGGGCCTTGAGCTTGTCGGCGCCCCAGGGGTCGCAGCGGTCCACGGCCAGGCGCCGGTTGCTGCCACCATGGCGGACCATCAGCTCGGCCACCTCGGCCGCCCACAACGCCGCCTTTTCATCGACGCGGGGCCCTGCGAGAAAGTACAGCCAGGGCAACGCAGGCCGGATCTCGTCAATGGTTTCGACATGCTCGCTGTTGTGCCGGCTGCTGGTGAACTCGAAGAGCACCAACGGGCCTTCGGTGGGCACGAATACATAGCGGCTGGGCGAATGCATGACCCACAGGCCAAGGTTGTTGGTATCGGTGGCATAACGGATATTGATCGGGTCAGCCAGCAGGATGCCGCCATAGTCATGGGCACGCAGTTGCTGGCGAATTCGCTCCAGCCGGTAGCGGCGCAAGGCTTTGCGGTCGATCGCGGCCTGGGCGGCAAGCAACTCGCTGTCCACCGGGGCCAGGGCATGGCCGGTTACGCTGGGGTCGTCACGAAACTGCAGGGATGGCGCGGGGCTCGGTCGGGTACCGATGTGCATGGTTACACTCTCCACTGGATATCGTTGTCGTTTTTGGAGCCAGGGCAGTAACAAGTAAGCGCGAATCAGGCGTTGCTGTTTTTTTATTGTGCTATGGCGCGTGGGTCAGAGGTCCTTGACCAGGCGCAGGGCGTCATAAATGGCTGCATGGGTGTTGCGCGAGGCCACCGCATCGCCGATGCGGAACAACTGGAAGCGGCCGTCGTCCCGGCGTACCACAGCCTGCGGGCGGCCGGCGATCAGGTCCAGGTACTGCACCGCGCCTTCGTTGCTCGAAAGCGGGCACAGCTGGAAATACAACTCGTCCAGTGGCCGGGTGCCATGGTTGACCACCACCTGGTCGACCAGGCGGGTCTGGCGCAGCTCGCTGTAATCGGTGCCGATGGTTGCCAGCAGGCCGTCTGCGGTGCGAGTGACCGCTTTTAGCCGCCAGGTTACGGTGAAGGTGGTGTCCAGCTGTTGCAGGGCACGCATGTAGGGCACCAGGTTCATGCCCATGACTTCGGGCGAAAAGGTGCGGTCGGGGGTCATGATTTCGGTGCGCGCACCGCTCTGCGCAATGAACTCCGCCGCTTGCAGTGCGGCGTGGTCGCCTGCATCGTCGTACACCAGCACGTTGCGCCCGGGTTTGACATCGCCGCTGATGATGTCCCAGCTCGATACCACCAGGTCGTTGCCTTGCTCCAGCACCTCGGTGTGCGGCAGGCCGCCCGTGGCGACGATGACCACATCCGGGGCTTCATCAAGGATGATCTGGCTGTCGGCCCAGACGTTGTAGTGGAACGTCACGCCCAGGCGTTCGCATTGGGCCAGGCGCCAGTCGATGATGCTGATCATCTCTTTGCGCCGCTCTGATTGCGCGGTCAGGCGAATCTGCCCACCGGCTTTGTCGGCCACTTCGTATACCACCACATCGTGGCCACGCTCGCCCGCTACCCGCGCCGCCTCCAGGCCTGCGGGACCTGCGCCGACGATAACCACTTTGCGCCGCTGCGCCGCCTTGGGGATCTCGTGCGGCATGCTGGTTTCGCGGCCAGTGGCTGCGTTGTGGATGCAGTAGGCCGCGCCACCGTGGTAGATGCGGTCCAGGCAGTAGTTGGCGCCCACGCAAGGGCGGATATCGTCTTCGCGGCCTTCGATGATCTTGCGCACGATATGCGGGTCGGTCATGTGCGCGCGGGTCATGCCGACCATGTCCACCTTGCCTGCGGCAATGGCATGCCGGGCGGTGGCCACGTCCGGGATCTTTGCCGCATGGAACGTAGGAAAACCGGTCAGTGAGCGAATTTCGCCAGCAAAGTCCAGGTGCGGCGCATTGCGCATACCCTGGATCGGAATGATGTCGGTCAGGCCGGCATCGGTGGCGATGTTGCCGCGGATCACGTTGAGGAAGTCGATCATGCCGCTGTTTTTCAACAACTGCGAAACCTGCAATCCTTCATCCTTGGTCAGGCCACCGGCCAGCACTTCATCACCGGTGTAGCGAATGCCAACGATGAACTCATTGCCCACCCGCTGGCGAATGGCCGAGAGCACTTCGAAGGTAAAGCGCAGACGGTTTTCCAGCGAGCCACCGTAGACGTTCTGCAACTCGTTGGTCAGCGGCGACCAGAACTGGTCCATCAGATGGCCGTATGCCTGCAACTCGATGCCATCCAGCCCGGCGGCCTTCATGCGTTCGGCAGCATCGGCGTAGTCCTTGACGATGCGCTCGATGTCCCAGATCTCCAGGCGTTTGGGGAAGGCCCGGTGCGCCGGTTCCTGGTTGTGCGATGGCGACACCACAGGCAGCCAGTCGCCCTTGTCCCAGCGGGTGCGGCGGCCCAGGTGGGTCAGCTGGATCATTACCGCCGCGCCATGCTCATGGCATTCGTCGGTCAGGTCCTTCATCCAGCCGACCACTTCGTCCTTGTAGGCCAGCACGTTGTTGAACACCGGCGGGCTATCACGAGAGATCGCTGCTGAACCCGCAGTCATGGTCATGGCCACACCGGCCTTGGCCCGTTCCACATGGTAGGCCCGGTACAGCTGCTTGGGCATGCCCTCTTCCGGGTAGGCCGGTTCGTGGGAGGTAGTGATGATGCGGTTACGCAAGGTGAGGTGCTTGAGTTGGTAAGGCTGAAGCAACGGATCATTGGACATGGTCGTTCTCGCATTCAGGTCATCAGGCAAAATCGACATTAGCCATCATGTACACAGGTGTCAATAAATTCGACAGTGGTGTACATTGAACTTGCCAGGCCCCCATGGATACGGAACAATGCGCCTATGAACATGACCACGACTCCACAAGAAAGCAGCGCCCGCGGCTCGATCGAAAGCTGGTTGAACGCGGCCTTCGAAGCCCTCAAGGAATCGGGGGTGGATGCTGTGCGCGTGCTGCCGCTGGCGAAAAAGCTCAACCTTGCCCGCACCAGTTTCTACTGGTACTTCGAAGACCGCGAAGCCCTGCTGGCGGCGTTGATCGAGCAGTGGAAGCACAAGAACACCCACAACCTGGTGAGCCAGACGCAGGCCTATGCCGCCTCAATTACCGAGGCAATCCTGAATGTTTTCGATTGCTGGCTGAACAGCGCGCTGTTCGACTCACAGTGTGAATTCGCCATGCGCAGCTGGGCGTTGCAGTCAGAGCAAGTGGCCGAAGAAATCAAGCAAGCCGATGCCGTGCGTATGGACGCCCTGAAGCAGATGTTCGACCGCTTCGGCTTCAGCGAGGACGCCGCCGCCACCCGTGCCCGGTCCATCTACCTGGCGCAGATCGGCTACATCAGCATGAAAACCGTCGAGCCGCTGGAGTACCGCATGCGCTTCATACCCGAATACTTGCGCATCTTCACCGGGGAAGAGCCGGCAGCGCATGAGCTGGAACGGTTCTACCAGCGCAACGGCTATGTGCCTGCGGCAAGCTGATCAGCCCGCCGCAGGCTAGAGCACCTGCAGCGTCTTACTGCAACCAGGGCGGTGTAGGCTCTTCTGCCTTGGCCGGCCCATGCTCGGCCTCGGCCCGCGCCGCACGGCGGCGGGCGTCATCCATGCGGGCAGCATCGATCTCGCGCATTACCCCGGTGACGTCGGCTTCATGCTCATCATCCTCGAACACCCCAGTCAACGGGCTGTCTGGAAGCAAGTCACCGGCCTCGAACAGCGCCCACATTTCCTGTGCATAGCGTGTGCTTTTAAGTTCCGGGGCAAAACGCCCGAAATAGTGGGCCATGTTGTCCACATCACGTTGCAGCATGTTGAAGGCATGGTTGTTGGCTGCGGCATCCACTGCCTGTGGCAAGTCGATGATTACCGGCCCGTCAGGGCCCAGCAATACGTTGAACTCGGACAGGTCGCCATGCACCAGCCCGGCACACAGCATCAGCACGATCTGACGAATGACGAACGCGTGGAATGTGCGGGCTTCCTCGGCATCAAGGTGCACGTCGTTCAGGCGTGGGGCGGCGTCACCATCGGCATCGGTCACCAGCTCCATCAGCAGCACGCCGTCCTGGAAGTCGTAAGGCTTGGGTACCCTCACGCCAGCACTGGCCAGACGGAACAACGCCGCCACTTCGGCGTTCTGCCAGGCGTCTTCGGCTTCTTTGCGGCCGTACTTGCTGCCCTTGGCCATGGCCCGGGCCTGGCGGCTGTTGCGTACCTTGCGGCCTTCCTGGTACTCGGAGGCCTGGCGGAAACTGCGCTTGTTGGCTTCTTTATAGACCTTGGCGCAGCGCACCTGGCTGCCGCAGCGCACCACGTACACGGCGGCCTCCTTGCCACTCATCAACGGCCGCAGTACTTCGTCGACCAGGCCGTCCTCGATCAGGGGCTCTATTCTTTTGGGTGTCTTCATCAGGCTGTGTTCGGGGTCCTGGCTGTGATGGTGGACATCCTCTCACAGCCGGATGCGACTTGCTCGTCTGTCTTCAACCCAGGCTGATCAGGCGCCCTGCCTGGCTGCGATGTTTGCCTTGAGGAAGTTGCCCCCTTGAAGACTGACCTGCTCACACACCTTCTCGACGATGTAGGCGCCGATCGGGATCGCCGAGGTGGCCGCCGGCGATGGTGCGTTGCACACATTGACGCTGCGGGCGGTATTGACGAACAGGAAGTCGTCGATCAGCTTGCCGTCGCGCGAGACTGCCTGGGCGCGCACCCCGGCCGGGTAAGGCGTAAGGTCGGCCTTGGTGATGCTCGGGCAATACTTCTGCACCTGCTTGAGATAGCCGCCCTTGAACAGCGAGTTCTTCATCTCGATCAGGCCCGGGCGGAAGTTCTTCGCCAGCACCTTCAGGATGCCTGGGGTGGTGAGGGTCTGGAACAGGTCGCCTGGGCTGACGTCGGTCTTGCGGTAGCCCTCGCGCTTCATCGCCAATACGGCATTGGGGCCAACCGTGACGGTGCCGTCGATCATGCGGGTCAGGTGCACACCCAAAAACGGCATCGAAGGGTCGGGAATCGGGTAGATCAGGTGGTTGACGATCTGATTGTGCTGCTTGGGCAGCAAGTAGTACTCGCCACGGAACGGGCAGATGACGAACTCGGTACGCAACCCCAGCATGCTCACCACCCGGTCAGCCATCAGGCCCGAGCAGGTCACCAGGAAACGGCTGCGCAATTCGTCGTTCTGGGTACGCACGATCACTTCGCTGGCCTGCTCCTGCAAACCGACCACCTCGGCGCCATAGCGGATTTCACCGCCAGCGCGCTGGAATTCTGCGCCCATGGCAGCGGTTACCTGGGCGTAATTGACGATGCCACTGGACGGCACGAAGATGCCGCCCATACCGACGATGTTTGGCTCGCGCTCGCGTAACTCGTCTGCCGACAGCCAGTAGCGCTCAAGGCCGTTGGCCTCGGTACGCTCCCACAGCGCCTTCATGCGTTGCATTTCCAGGTCGTTGGTGGCCACCAGCAGCTTGCCGCACTCATCGAAGCGGATACCGTGCTCGGTGCAGAAGGCCTTGGTGGCCTTGTTGCCTTCCAGGCAGAAGCGCGCCTTGAGGCTGCCGGGGGTGTAATACACGCCAGCGTGTATCACGCCGCTGTTGTGGCCGGTCTGGTGGCGGGCCGGCCCGGACTCTTTCTCCAGCACAAGAATCTTCGCGTCCGGGTAAACCTTGATCAGGTGCATGGCCGTGGACATGCCCACAATGCCACCGCCAATAATGATGAAATCGTACACAGCCTTACCTCACACGCAGGCATTGCCTGGCTGGCTCACCAAAGCCCGTACGGGCCCTGGCGGCATCGTTTTTTGCATGGACGCATGGGCGGGCACCCGCCCTGCGCCCTGTCATTATTGCCCGCGCTGGTACAGCGGTTTAGGGAACGCGACGTAACCACGCTGGCGCATCAGCTCACGGCGCAGGCCCTCGTGCGGGGTGAAGCGGTCGCGGCCATGCAGCCAGAACAGGTTGTTGATCAGCAGGAAGCTGCCCACCCCCACCGGTACCGACACTTTCTTCTCGCTGCCTTCCAGCGAATCGGACAAGGCGTTCAGCCAGATGCCCTCCTCGTAGTTCTCCGGCTGCACGAACTGATCAATGTAGCGCATGGTCGGGCGGCCTTCGCCATCGGTGTCGAACACCGCATGGAACACATCTTCGGCCACCTTCTTGCTTGGCGGTGCTGTCCAGCGCATTTCGCGGCGAGCCATCGGGTGGCGGAAGAATTCCTCACACTGTTCCCAGTCATCCAGGTGCAGCAGCAGGGAATTACCGCCTTCCATGTTCTTTTCGTCGATCTTGAGCATCAGCACGTAATCGGTGATCTGGTTCACGAAGGTGCCGTCGTTGTGCAACTCCATGACCCGGTGCGGCTGGCGCAGGTAGCTGTCGGAGGTGTCGGTGTTGACCACTACGAAGCGCGCATAGAACTGGCCACTCATGGCGTCGTAGTTGGAGCGGCCGATCAGGTGTGCGCAGGCGGTGGTGAACTTGACCATGTCCTCGGCCTGGCTCACATCGTCCAGGCCCAGCGGGGTAATCAGCATGCCACCGGTGGCGCGGTCAAGAATGGTGTTGAGCAGCACCGGGCGCAGGGTGCCCTGGCACAGCTCGTCGAGGATTTCGCCAACACGGAAACGCAGGAACGACTTGTACTCCAGCGCCTGGACGGGCCATTGGGCAACGGCCTGGACAAACGCTTCGACGACTTCCTGGGCGAAGGTCAGCTCCAGCAGGCGTGGCGACTGCTTCGAAGGGGCAATGGTGAAACCATGCGGTTCAAGCGGCAGTGGCATTACAAGGTCGGCGATCTGCGTAAAGGCGTTCATGGCAGTGTCCTGGCAAGAAAGGGGGTTGGCACCGGCCAGTGGTGGCCTGGATCAGTGCGGGCGAGCTAAAAATATCGCCACAAACGCAAAATGTCTACGTTTTTGTTTTTCGTCGCCAATGCTGATCTTTGTCCATTGTTTTTCGTCGACAGGCGGTTTCGGTATGATCGGCAAAACGTTTTGAGGAACAGGATCTTGGAAGCGCTCGCCCCCCGACAAAACTCAGCATTCAGCGGGTATGAGAGGCTCAAGAAGGACATCATCCGTGGCGTGTTCAAGCCCGGTGAGAAACTGCTGATGAGCGCCTTGAAGGAACGCTACGACCTGGGCGTGGGCCCGCTGCGCGAAGCCCTGTCGCAACTGGTGGCCGAACACCTGGTCAACGCGATCAGCCAGAAAGGCTACCGGGTGGCGCCCATGTCGCTTGAAGAGATGAACGACATTTACGATGCCCGCGCCAACCTCGAGGCGATGATCATTGCCCTGGCCATCGAGCGCGGCGACGACGCCTGGGAGGCATCGGTGCTCGCCCACTCGCACACCTTGGCCAAGGTGGTGGAAGTGAAAACCCGCGAACAGCGCCTGGATGTGTGGGACGAGCGGCACAAGGCGTTTCATACCGCCATTGCCTCGGGCTGCGGCTCAAAGCACCTGCTGCAGGCGCGCACCTACCTGTTCGACCAGGCCGAGCGCTACCGGCACCTGTGGCTGACGCAAACGGTGTTCTCCGAACAGGCCCTGGAGCTCAAGCGCCAGGAGCATGCGGCGCTGGTCGATGTCATTCTCGCCCGGGACGCCGAGCGCGCCAGCAGCATGATGCGCTCGCACCTGATGACTCCGGTGCCGATCATCGCGCAGATCATGCATGCCGAAGGAATCGGGGCCCGTTGAAGCGTTACTCCAAGGCCGCACGATACCGTGTGGGAGCGGGCATGCCCGCGAACACCGGCGCAGCCGGTGCCATCCATTGCGTTGCCTGCTTCGCGGGCACGCCCGCTCCCACAATGACCGCGCGAGCTTCTGAATCAGCTAGATGAATTTTTCTTAAATCGCCTGTTGTCTATTCTTTGGCACAATCAAATCTCTATTAGATGCCCAGGAACCAGCATGCCTCGCGTACTGACCATCGAAGACGACGCCGTCACCGGCCAGGAAATCGTCGCCGAACTTACCAGCCACGGCCTGGACGTGGAGTGGGCCGACAATGGCCGTGAGGGCCTGGCCAAGGCCATTGCCGGCGGTTACGACCTGATCACCCTGGACCGTATGCTGCCCGAGGTCGATGGGCTGACCATCGTCACCACCCTGCGCAGCCTCAAGATTGCCACGCCGATCCTGATGATCAGCGCCCTCTCCGATGTCGATGAGCGGGTGCGCGGCCTGCGTGCCGGCGGTGACGACTACCTGACCAAACCGTTTGCCTCCGACGAGATGGCCGCACGGGTCGAAGTATTGCTGCGACGCAACAGCGTGCCCATGACCCAGACCCGCTTGCAAGTAGCCGACCTGCAACTGGACCTGATCAGCCACGAGGCGCGCCGCGGTGACAATACGCTCAACCTGCTGCCTACCGAGTACAAGCTGCTGGAGTACCTGATGCGCCACAGCGGCCAGGTGATCACGCGGATGATGATTTTCGAGGAGGTCTGGGGCTACCACTTCGACCCAGGCACCAACCTGATCGATGTGCACATCGGCCGTCTGCGCAAGAAAATCGACTCCCCCGGCCAGTCACCGCTGATCCGTACGGTACGGGGCTCCGGCTATGCCATTGCTGAACCCGTCTAAAGGCTGGAGTTCGTCCACCAGCCGCCTGCTGGCGCTGTACAGCTTTCTGTTCGTGGCCTGGAGCAGCATCCTCATGGGGGTGCTGTATTTCGAGGTATCCAGCTACCTGAACAAACTTACCCGCCACTCCATGCTGCAACGCCAGCACCTGTTCGCCCACATGAGCGGCAAGCAGCTGGACGACGCCCTGGTCGCCAGCCAGGCCTTTGAAGAACGCAGCTTTGATGCCTATGGCCTGTTCGACGCCCAACTCAACCCGCTGGGTGGCAGCGTACGCGCCCTGCCCCCGGAGCTGAGGCTGGACGGCAAGATCCATGAACTGAAACGCTGCCTGGATGCCGACGACCCGCGCATGCCCCGCGACAGTTGCGACGCGGTGGCGATCAACGTACAGGACGGGCGCTGGCTGGTCCTGTTCCGTGATAACGGCTCGCTGTTCGTGGTCACCCGGATCATTCTCGATGCCCTGCTCTGGGGTATTTCCCTGACACTGATCCCGGGCTTTGCCGGCTGGTACCTGCTACGCCGCCGGCCACTCAAGCGGATTCGCGCCATTCAGGCCCAGGCCGAGCTGATCGTCGCCGGCGACCTGACCCACCGCTTGCCATTGTCGGCCCGGCGCGACGAGTTGGACATGCTGGCCGCCATCGTCAATGCCATGCTCGACCGCATTGAGCGGCTGATGCACGAGGTCAAGGGCGTGTGTGACAACATTGCCCACGACCTGCGTACTCCCCTCACCCGCCTACGCGCCCAGTTGTACCGGATTCGCCAGCAAAGCGATGCGGATTCTGCGCAAGCCGAGGCGCTGGACCTGGCCATTGGCGAAACCGACACCTTGATGGCGCGTTTTCGTGGTTTGTTGCGCATCAGCGAGCTGGAAGATCGCCAGCGCCGGGCCGGTTTCGTCCAGCTTGACCCGCATGATCTGCTCGTGGAACTGCACGACTTTTACCTGCCTTTGGCCGAAGATGGTGGCATCCACCTGGAATTGCACCAGCCTGCACAATTACCGGCACTGCACGGTGACCGCGAACTGCTGTTCGAGGCACTGGCCAACCTGGTGGGCAATGCTATCAAGTTCACGCCCGAGGGCGGGCAAGTGCGGATTAGCGCGATACAGGACGATAACCGCCTGCACCTGGCCATCGAGGACAGTGGGCCGGGTATTCCCGAGGAAGAGCGTACTGCGGTGTTGAAGCGGTTCTATCGCAGCGATGAAGGCCATCGCCATGCCGGGTTCGGGCTGGGGTTGTCGATCGTTGCGGCAATCGTCGATCTGCATGGGTTCGGGTTGGAGATTGGCGAGAGTGAGTTGGGTGGAGCGAAGCTGGTATTGCATTGCCCGTTGGCCGGGCTAGCCAAGTAGCTTTTTGGGGCTGCTTTGCAGCCCATCGCGACACAAGGCCGCTCCTACAGGGGTTGGGCGAGCATTATATGCAGCGCAGTACCTGTAGGAGCGGCCTTGTGTCGCGATGGGCCGCAAAGCGGCCCCGATTGCACCGATCAGTCAGCCAAGCGCCAGGTAGTCGTCCCTTTGCTGTCTTCCAGCACCACACCCATGGCAGTCAACTGGTCGCGAATACGGTCCGACTCGGCCCAGTTCTTATCCGTACGCGCTTGCAGCCGCGCCTGGATCAAGCTTTCAACTTCGGCCGCATCAACCTTGCCTTCGGCACCCGCACGCAGGAAGTCATCAGCTTCCAGTTGCAGCACACCCAGCACCTCACCCAGCTCACGCAGGCGGCCAGCCAGGCCGGCGGCAGCTTCCACATCGCTGTCGCGCAGGCGGTTGATCTCGCGCACCAGATCAAACAGCACGGCGCAGGCTTCAGGGGTGCCGAAGTCGTCGTTCATCGCCACGCTGAAGCGCTCGACGAACGCTTCGCCACCCTTGGCCGCCACACGTGGCAAGCCGCGCAGGGCGTGGTAGAAGCGCTCCAGCGCACCCTTGGCGTCACGCAGGCTGTCTTCCGAATAGTTGATCGCGCTGCGGTAGTGGCTGGCCACCAGCAGGTAGCGCACCACTTCCGGATGGTACTTCTCGAGCACGTCGCGGATGGTGAAGAAGTTGTTCAACGACTTCGACATCTTCTCGCCATTGATCCGGATCATGCCGCAGTGCATCCAGGCATTGGCGTACTGCTTGCCAGTGGCTGCTTCGCTCTGGGCAATCTCGTTCTCGTGGTGCGGGAACTCCAGGTCGCTGCCGCCACCGTGGATGTCGAAGCTTTCCCCCAGGCAGCAGGTAGACATCACCGAGCACTCGATGTGCCAGCCCGGACGGCCCGGGCCCCACGGCGATTCCCAGCTCGGCTCGCCCGGCTTAACGCCCTTCCACAGCACGAAGTCCAGCGGGTCCTGCTTGGCCTCGTCGACCTCGATACGCGCACCGATGCGCAGGTCTTCGATCTTCTTGCGCGACAGCTTGCCGTAGCCCACGAACTTGCCAACGCGGTAGTACACGTCGCCATTACCCGGGGCGTAAGCGTAACCCTTGTCGATCAGGGTCTGGATCATCGCGTGCATGCCGGCGATGTGGTCGGTGGCACGCGGTTCCTGGTCTGGCGGCAGGATGTTCAGGCGGCGCTCGTCTTCGTGCATCGCGTCGATCATGCGGGCGGTCAAGGCGTCGAAGGTTTCGCCGTTCTCGTTGGCCCGGTTGATGATCTTGTCATCGATGTCGGTGATGTTGCGCACGTAGGTCAGGTCGTAGCCACTCTTGCGCAGCCAGCGGGTGACCAGGTCGAAAGCCACCATGCTGCGGCCATGGCCCAGGTGGCAGTAGTCGTACACGGTCATGCCGCACACGTACATGCGCACCTTGTTGCCATCCAGCGGCTTGAAGGCTTCCTTGGTTTTGCTCAGCGTGTTGTAGATGTTAAGCACGGCGGTTCCTTAGCTGCCCCAGGAGTCACGCAGGGTGACAGTGCGGTTGAACACCGGGCGGCCCGGCTGGCTGTCTTTCAGGTCGGCGCAGAAGTAACCTTCGCGCTCGAACTGGAAGCGGTCCTCGGGCTGGGCCTGGGCCAGCGACGGCTCGGCACGGCAACCTTTGAGCACTTGCAGCGAATCCGGATTGATGTTGTCCAGGAAGCTGCCGCCTTCTTCGGTCTTTTCCGGGTTAGGCGAGCGGAACAGGCGGTCGTACAGGCGCACTTCGCACTCGACACTGCCTGCAGCCGGTACCCAGTGGATCACGCCCTTGACCTTGCGGCCTTCAGGGTTTTTGCCCAGGGTGTCCGGGTCGTACGAGCAGCGCAACTCGACGATGTTGCCGTCTGCGTCCTTGATGGCCTCGTCGGCGCGGATCACGTAGCTGCCACGCAGGCGCACTTCACCGGCCGGTTCCAGGCGCTTGTAGCCCTTCGGCGGCTCTTCCATGAAGTCGTCGCGGTCGATATACAGCTCGCGAGCGAACGGCAGCGCGCGCACGCCCATGTCTTCCTTCGGGTGGCGCGGCAGTTCGAGCTGCTCGACCTGGCCTTCCGGGTAGTTGGTGATGACCACTTTCAACGGGCGCAGCACGCACATGGCACGCGGCGCAGTGCGGTCCAGGTCGTCACGGATGCTGAATTCGAGCATCGACATGTCGACCACGCCGTCGGAGCGGTTGGTGCCGATCATTTCGCAGAAGTTGCGGATCGATGCCGGGGTGTAGCCACGGCGACGGAAACCGGACAGGGTCGACATGCGTGGGTCGTCCCAGGCGTCGACGTGCTTTTCATCAACCAGCTGCTTGAGCTTGCGCTTGGAGGTGATGGTGTAGTTCAGGTTCAGGCGGCTGAACTCGTACTGGCGCGGGTGTGCCGGCACTGGCAGGTTGTCGAGGAACCAGTCGTACAGCGGACGGTGCCCTTCGAATTCCAGGGTGCAGATCGAGTGGGTGATGCCCTCGATGGCGTCCGACTGGCCGTGGGTGAAGTCGTAGTTGGGGTAGATGCACCACTTGTCACCGGTCTGGTGGTGGTGGGCATGGCGGATGCGATACAGGATCGGATCGCGCAGGTTCATGTTCGGCGAGGCCATGTCGATCTTGGCCCGCAGTACGCACTCGCCGTCCTTGAACTCGCCGGCTTTCATGCGGGCGAACAGGTCGAGGTTTTCTTCCACGCTGCGCTCGCGGAACGGGCTGTTCTTGCCCGGCTCTTTGAGGTTGCCGCGGTATTCCTTGGCTTGATCAGGGGTCAGGTCGCAGACATAGGCCTTGCCACGCTTGATCAGCTCGACCGCCCAGTCGTGCAGCTGGTCGAAGTAGCTGGACGCATAACGCACCTCGCCGGCCCAATCGAAGCCCAGCCATTTGACGTCGCTTTGAATGGCGTCGATGTATTCCTGGTCTTCCTTGGCCGGGTTGGTGTCGTCGAAACGCAGGTGGCAGACGCCCCCGAATTCCTTGGCCAGGCCGAAGTTGACGCAGATCGACTTGGCATGGCCGATGTGCAGGTAGCCGTTAGGCTCCGGCGGGAAGCGGGTAACGATGCTGCTGTGCTTGCCCGAGTCCAGGTCGGCCTGGATGATCGGCCGCAGGAAGTTCGCAGGGACAGCGGGGGCGCCTTTGGCAGCGGCGTTGGGCGCGTTGTCGGCAGTGGGCTTGCTCATAGGATCCTTGAATGCATGTGTCCAGCCTGGGTAGGCCGATTGAATCAAAGGGCCTATCATAGCCGAAGCAGTCAAGCTGCTGACAGTCGGGCCCGGACAAACTGGCGTGATTTATCACGGCTTTTTGCCGCAGCCTGGCAAAATGGCCGGTGCGCGCCATGTGTCGCGATCGCCTGATGTTGCGTCAGGTGATAACACGCGCCCAGCGCACCCTAATTTCCGTATGCCTTGAAAGAGCGAATTTCAGCATGTCCAAAGTCAAACTGAGCACCAACCACGGCGACATCGTCCTGCAACTGAACGCCGAGAAAGCTCCGCAAACTGTTGAGAACTTCGTTCAATACGTCAAAGACGGCCACTTCACCAACACCGTGTTCCACCGTGTGATCAAGGGCTTCATGATCCAGGGCGGCGGCTTCGAGCCAGGCATGACCCAGAAGAAAACCCGCGCCAGCATCCAGAACGAAGCTGACAACGGCCTGAAAAACACCAAGTACAGCATCGCCATGGCCCGCACCATGGAGCCGCACTCTGCCTCGGCACAGTTCTTCATCAACGCCTCGGACAACGACTTCCTCAACCACAGCGGCAAGAACGTGCAAGGCTGGGGTTACGCGGTGTTCGGCGAAGTGATCGAAGGCCGTGAAGTGGTTGATGCGATCGAAAAGGTTGCCACCGGTTCCAAGGCTGGCCACCAGGACGTACCGAAAGACGACGTGATCATCGAGAAAGCCGAGATCATTGAGTGATTCTGCTGATCTCTGATCTGCACCTGCAAGAAGAACGCCCGGATATTTCCCGGGCGTTTCTTGATCTGCTCGATGGCCGGGCACGCCACGCCAAGGCGCTGTACATTCTTGGCGACTTCTTCGAAGCGTGGATTGGCGACGACGCCATGACGCCCTTCCAGCAGTCGATCTGCCAGGCCCTGCGCCGGCTGAGCGACAGTGGCACGGCCATCTACCTGATGCACGGCAACCGTGACTTCCTGATAGGCCAGGCCTTTTGCGACGCCGCCGGTTGCACGTTGTTGAACGACCCCAGCGTGATCGAACTGGGCGGCGAACAGGTGCTGCTGATGCATGGCGACACCTTGTGCACCCGCGACCTGGGCTACATGAAGATGCGCCGTTTGCTGCGCAACCCGCTGAGCCTGTGGATCCTGCGCCACCTGCCGCTGTCGGCCCGCTACAAGCTTGCACGCAAGCTGCGCAGCGAAAGCCGCACGCAAACACGGATGAAGTCCACCGAAATTGTCGATGTCACGCCGGAGGAAGTGCCGAAGGTAATGGCGGCGCATGGCGTGCGTACGCTGGTGCATGGCCATACCCACCGGCCGGCGATACACAAACTGGTGGTCGACGGGCAGCCGGCACGACGTATCGTGCTGGGGGACTGGGACCGCCGGGGGTGGGCCTTGCAGGTGGATGAGCAAGGTTTTCAGCTGGCGCCGTTCGAGTTTTCCTGACATTAAAGGGTTGCCAGCACTGGCCTCTTCGCGGGCAAGCCCGCTCCCACAGGTATTCCACAGACGCTGATGTTTGTGGGATTTCTGTGGGAGCGGGCTTGCCCGCGAAAGGGCCGCAATGCCTTACTGCTGGGCTACTGCCCCCTTGTCCCCTTCACTGATCACCACTTCCCGGTACTCCGGGTCAGCCTTGATCTGCGCCTCGGTAAACGGAATCACCGCCAGTTGCTTGGCCGCGAACGCCTTGGTCTGGTCACTGGCATGCGCCGACGCCGCTTCGCTCGACTGCGAGAACGCCAGCAACCCACGGGCCTCTGGCCCCTTGTCGGTGAAGCTGACCAGTTGCAGGTAGCTGGTACCGCTGACCACCAACCGCTTGCCCTGCCCGTGCGGCACGCTGTACATCGCGTTATACACACCTAGCGCCTGCGGGCCGCCCGGTACCGGGGTGCCATCGAGCGCCTGTTGCACCTGCCTCCAACGCGCCTCACCCGCCACACCACTTTCATTCACCTGCTTGATCGACGCCAGCGCCGCTTCGTGTACCAGCTTGCGCACGGCCGCCTGCTCGACTGCCAGGCCACGTGGCGTGTGCTGCGGGTCGGCCGGGTTGAAGGCTACCCGCCAGCTTTGCGGGTGTTCGGCCAGGGCGTTGAACAGGTTCTGGAAATGCACCAGGCCAATGCCACTGTCGAGGTCAGCCTTGCCATTCCATGCCGCCAGGCTGCTGCACGCGGCCTGCACATCGGCGCCTGCGCCTTTGCACCACTGCAGCAGGTCTGGCAGCACCAGGCTGGCCAGGTACACTTCGTCATCGGTCACCATGCGCTGCAGGTCATCAACGCCCAGCTTTGCCGTGCCTTGCAGGCGTTGCAGGGCAAAGCGCCCGCGCATGCCCAGTGGCTGGTCGTTACGGCTGACCAACGGTGAATAACCGGTCAGTGGCTGCGCCGGGTTGGCCATCCAGGCCGGGTCGTTGGAGTTCTGCACGAAGTCTTCGCGCTCAAGGCTCGGTAGTAGTCGCGCCGGGAAAATGCCCGGCTGCGCGGCCTGCGCATCCACCTTCCACTGGCAAGCACTGCGCGAGCCATCCAGCACCACAAAGCGCCCCAGCGCTTTCGGGTTGCTGCAGGCGCCCAGCAGTTGCTGATCCACGTAGGGCACCACTGACTGGTTCAGGTACAACGCCCGACCGCCTTGGTCCACCGCCAGGGTATTGACCCATGGGATGCCCTGCAGTTGCTCGACCGAGCCTTTCAACGCGGCCAGGCTGTCGGCACGGTTGATCTGGTACCACTGCTGCAGCACCCGGGTGTTGTCCAGGTTGGCATCACGCAAGCTGTAGGCCGCCTGTGCATCCCAGTCCAGGCGCCCGGGCCACTGCACCACCGGGCCGAATTGCGAACTGTAGACCTGCCGTTCTACCTGGCTCAAGCTGCCATCCTCGGCCTTGACCGCAACGCTGACGGTTTGCTTCGCCAACGGCAGCGACTTGCCATCCAGCAGGTAGCGGGTCGGGTCCTTGGGGTCGAGCTGCAAACGGTACAAGGTGAAGTGATTCGACGTGTCGACGGTGTGCGTCCAGGCCAAGTGCTTGTTGAAACCGATATTCACGACCGGCAGGCCCGGCAATGCGGCCCCCATTACATCCAGCTGGCCGGGGATGGTCAGCTGCATCTGGTAAAAGCGCATGCCGCCCATCCACGGGAAGTGCGGGTTGGCCAACAGCAGGCCACGACCATTGGCCGAACGCTGCGCGCCCACCGCCACGGCGTTGCTGCCACGCTCTGTGGCAAAGCGTTCCTGCCTCGCCAGTGCAGCGGCAAAGCCCGTCGACGCCTGCTGATTGGCCTGCGCAGGTGGGTGCGCCCCTGCCAACGCCTCGACAAACTGCCCGACACCGCCTTCGGCCAGCAGCCTGCGGGTCAGTTTCACCAGGTCCTCGCTGGTGATGGGCCGCACCCACTCGCCATTGCCACACTCCTTGGGCAAACCTTGGCTGCGGCGCTCAGCCAGCGCCCGGTTGTAGCCAGTGGCATAGCCCTCCAGCAGTGCCTTCACCGGCGCCGGCTGCGCCTGCAAGTACGCACTGACCGCTGCCGGGCTGTTGAGCCAGGTAAAGAACAGGTCACTGGCCAGGTTGTCACGTTGTTCCAGGGTCTTGCCCTTGGCACCGAAATGGCGTGAGCGCTCGCCGCTCACGGTCAGCACCTCGTTGGCCAACAGGCACAGGTTGTCCTGGGCGTAGGCATAACCGACGCCATAGCCCAGGCCACGCTCATCCTTGGCCACGATGTGCGGCACCCCGTAACTGGTTCGACGGATCTGGGCACTGGCATCAAGGGTGGGCTGCGCCTGCACGGTAACGCTGAAGGCCACCAGGGCAGCGGCAAGGCCAGCGCAAGTCATGGGACGGGAAAGTGGAAACACGGGCACTCCTCGGGTTCGGGGCTTATCCCGATCAGACGAATGGCCAGATGAAAATTTTACGTATTACAACGCGATGGAACGTCTTGAAGAGGAACAGGCATTTTTTTTACGAGTGGGTTGCAGTTTTTGCGTTCTCATTCGTCCTAGTAAGTGAGGCAACCACATTTCGGGTTCGTCCACGAAAAGGAGCATTCACATGTACAACCCGCAACCCTCGATCCAGGCTGGGCGCGTCCCAGGCAAAGCGCCCAAGGGACAGGACGTTTTTTCTGACGAACGCATCGGCAACGAACAGATCCGCGAACTGTTGCGCACCTTTGGCTTGCGCACCAGCCTGATCCGCCTCAAGGTGATCGATGCCCTGCACGCCGCAGACCGTAATGGCCGCAGCATTGGCGTGCGCGGCGTGCACGCACAACTGGAACAGCTGGATATTCCGCTGTCGTTTCTCAGTGTGCGCGAAGTGCTCAAGCGGCTGTGCGCCGAAGGCGTCATCCAGCTGGGCAGCGACAAGTGCTACAGCCTCAACCCGCAGGCGCGCGCCGTACTGGAACAAGCCCCCCTACGCTGAGCGCATGGCCGGCCAAGCCTGGCCGGCCTGCACAGTTCAGGGTTTGACCTTGCGCCGCAGGATGCCGTTGATCACCACGACCACCACGGCAATGGCGATGGCCAGCATCTGGAAGGTCTGCTCACTGATCGTGCCCTGCTTCTGAAGGTGAGACAGGCCCAGCATCAGGCCCAGTACCACCAGGATGATCAGAAGGGAATATTTGAGGCGCTGCACGTGTGTCATCGAAGGTTCCTTGCAACATCGGGGCAAATAGCTCGCAACGAGCGGTGGCAATGATACAACGCCCACACGGCCCGGCGCTGCATTTCCTGCTGGGTAGCCTGGCGACTGCCTGAAAGCATGGGGATCCAAGCACCCATGCCGGAGGCATCATGTACAAACCGCTGCTGTTTGCGTCCCTGCTTTTTACCCCCCTTCCCCTTTTTGCGCTGGACACCCGCCAGGTGCCACCGGCGCAGCTGCTTGAGCTTGGTCGCGACCTGGCAAGCCATGCCGGCACCAGCCAGTGGCAACAGCTGTGGCAGCGCGCGCGCCAGGCCGGTTACCTGCAGGCAAACGGTACGCCGCTGCATTTCAGCGTACCCATGGCCCAACTGCCCGACCTGGCCCGGCAAACCCTGGCCCAGGCCGACAACGTGCAGGCGCTGCAGCAGAGCCAGGCACTTTACCGTCGCAGTTTTTCAGGCACGGTCATCGGCCAGCGCGGCGGACAGCCACTGCATACGCTGTGCCTGCTGGTCGACTGGCGAACGCTGCCGCAAAACATGGTCGGCGCCCCCCGAGCCTACCTGCAAAGTGCCAGCTTGCTGAGTACCTATCCCTGCGACTGAGGGTCCGCCCCCCTTACCCAATGCAGTGAGCCTACTGATGGGAATTCAACTGCCACCGCCAGAAGTTGAAGGCATCTCCTACAACCCAGGATATCGCTGCCTGCAAAACCTGTTCACGGAGGCTACAAACCTCAACCCATATGTCGCCTAGCGACACGCGGTGGCTGTCACACAGAATTTGCTCACACCTCGACATAACGCCGCGGGTGATCGGGCCGCACATCCCCCAATCCCGAAGGAGCGCCATATGCAATTACCAGACTTGAGCCACATCGATATCAGCCAACTGCCTCACTCGTTGCAGGCGCTGATCGACTGTATTGGCATGGACAACGCCTATCAATTGACCTGCGCCTACGGCGGCAGGCCCAAGTACATCCCCAAGTACCGCGAACGCACCAAGCTCGCCGACGTGCTGCCGGCCGAAGCACTGGACGCACTGATCAAGCGCTACGCCGGCGTCGCCTTGGAGATCCCCAAGGCTGACCACTTCCTGCGCCAACTCCGCAACCAGCAGATCCAGAAAGAAAGTGCCAACGGCCTTTCACGCAGCCTGCTGGCCAACAAGTACGGCCTGAGCCTGCGCCAGATCGGCAACATCCGGCGCCAGGATCCGTGCACCGGCTAACAGCCGGGCACTTTGACCACCCGCCCCCTCAACACAACAAGAGCAACCCAGCATGTCGATAGATAACAGCTTGATCGGATCCGTCATCAACGCCCTGCCCATGGACCGCATGATCGCAGGCCCTTTACAGGCCATGGTGCAGGCGCAGGTCACAGCCAGCAAATCGTACGCCGACTTCCTGATGCAGGTGTGCGTGCAGGACGGCAAGGCCGTGGCCATCCAGTTCGACTACGACGAGACCATCGTCGACGAACAGGGCGAATACAAAGGTGTGGTCAGCAAGACCATGAAAGTGCCGCTGCTGGCCGCCATCACCCACCCGAACATCTCCATCGATGAAGGTACTGTCGAGTTCGAACTGATCATCAACCAGATGTCGGAAGACAACTCCAGCACGGAAATGGGGGCCGAGGTGACCGGCTCACTGGGCTGGGGGCCGTTCAAGCTGAACGTAAGGGGCAGCGTCAGCCACAAGTCCTCGCAGACGCGTAAAACCGACACCCGCGCCCGCTACGCCTTCAACACGACAATGAGGCGCCAGGAACCCCCTGAAGCGATGATGAGGGTGATCGAGTTTCTTACCGATGCTGCGACCAAGCCAACCGTGATCAAAACGGCTGAACTCGCAAGCCCGGACGAGATTTCCCAGGCAGACAGGTTGAAAGGGCCCCAACCTGAAAGCACCCCGATCCCGTAACGCGCCAAGGCCTCATACAACAGCCCCTCCTGAACGGCCAACGGAGGGGCACAATCCGGCTTGAGGAGTGGAACAATTGCAAAAGCCCCCTGCCCCCATGACGTCCCTTGACCTGCGGGAGATCACCCGCGGGCTGCAAGAAGCTGCAAGCGCCACCAACAGCCTGATTGCGCAGCAATACATCAACCTGTTCGACCAGTTCTTCGAGTGTGACCCCGAGGCGCTGGGCGCCCCCATGAAAGCCAAGATGGTAGAAGTGGCCATGGATGGGCAGCACATCATGCGCGTGCCCTTGTTTGCATTGGTGTCGCCCAAAGGCCTGGCCCTGGAGCGCATGCAGGTGGACCTGTCCGTTCGGGTCAAAGGCACCGAAGCACAGCAGGCGCTGATGAATGCAGACGGTAACCAGGCCGCAAGTTTCAAGGTCACTATTGGTGGCCATGGCCGCCAGGGTGAGAACCGTGACCCGGACGAAGTGCAGATCCGCATGCAATTCCAGGCCAGCGAGCCCCCCGAAGCCCTGAACCGGTTAATCGAGGAATACACCGGCCTGATCGTGCCAGTACGCACGCCCAAACTGCCACCCTCGCCCGACACCAATGAATTTATCGAGGCGGCCACCGTGCGTTGATGGCCACCTCGCCACCGCATCAGAAATCGCGCTTGTAGAAGATGTCCAGCGAGCTCGCCAGCCCACTGGCAGCCTCCAGGTACACCTTCTTGCTCAGCTTGTAGCGCAACGCGATGGTGTTCGCGGGCTCGAACACACCTACGCCGTAACGCAGGCTCAGTTTTTCAGTGATGTTGCCGCTGGCCACAACGCTGGTGCTATTGCCCGAACCCTCGGTGTCCAGCTGGAAGTCATCAATACCCAAGCTCGATGCCAGGCTGCCGGTAATGCCGGCGCTGCCGGCCAGCCCCAGGCCCAACGCCGCTTCCGCCAGCATGTTGTTGTCCTCGCCAGAGTTGCCCAGGGGCCTCCCCAGCACAAGGTACGACAACGCTTGCTCCTGGCTCATGGCAGGTTCCGAAAATACCTTGGTGGTCGGTTGCTCGGCACTGCCGCTCAGGCGGATACCGGCAATTACGTCATCGACCGTACGGATGGCTTCGATGTCCAGGTAGGGCTGGTCGATCGGGCCGGCGAACAGCAAGCGCGCGCGGCGAATGGTCAGGCGCTGGCCGTAGGCACGGTAGCGGCCGTCGGCCAGGCTCAACTCGCCACGGGTATCGAGGTTGTCGCCTATATGCACGTGGCCAAGCAGGTTGGCGGTCAGGCCAAAGCCACTGAACGACAACTTGTCGCGGCCTACTTCCACATCAATGTCCATGGCCATGGCCATGGGCGGCTTGCCCTCTTCAGTCTGGTGGCCGACGATCACCGTGTCATCCGACACCTTTACGGTCGACGGCGGCAGCTCGCGCACGGTGATCTTGCCCTTGGGCACTTGCACCTTGCCGGTCACCGCCAGCTTGTCGTCGACCAGGCGCAAGGTCAGGTCCGGGGCGACCTCCAGCGTTGCATAGGGCTCGACCGTGACTGGCAATTGCTGGCCTTGCAGGCGCAGGTCCATGCCCAGCGCCTGGCCCCACGTCAGGTTGCCGGCAAGCTGGCCGCGGCCTGCATCACCACTGCGCCAGCTGCCATTGAGTTGCACCTGTTCGCCAGCAATCAGCGCCTGCAATGACAAGCCTTCAAGACTCACCGGTAGCTCGACGCCACTGACCTCGCCGCCGCTTAGCACCAGGTTGCCGTTCACCTGCGGTGCCAGCAAGGTGCCCGACAGCTGACCACTGCCATTGAGCTGCCCGGCCAGGCGTTCGACCATCGGCACGAACGGACGGGCCACCGACAGGTCCAGGCCGGCCAGGCGGAAATCGCCCGACAGCGGCTTGTTCTTGCCCAGCGGGTCGAGGCGAGTATTGACGTTCAATTCACCCAGGCGCTCCCCCCGGAAGGCCAGACGGGTGCCGATGCGCCGTGGGGCCAGGGTGCTGTCCACACGCAGCGTCTGGTAAGGGAAATCGACCCAGCGGCCTTTGTCGCGCACGCGCAGGGTGCCGCCGCTGGCATCGACGACAATGTTGCCTTTAGGGCCACTGGCCGGGATATCCATGTTGATATCGGCATTAAGCAGGCCTTGCCAGGCAAAATCCTTTGGCAGCCATTGAGCAAGGCTGTCGAGCGGGAACTGCTTGAGGTGATAGCGCAAGCGCGGCTCAGGCGCCAGACGCTGGTCGTCACCACACAGGCTGGCTTGGCCGGAGCGCCAGCAATGGGCACCGAAATCCAGCTGGCCGCTGGCCAGACGCTGCAGGCGTGCCGGCGCTTGCAACTGCCAATCCTGGCCACCGGCCCGGATGCGCCCACTGGCCAGGCGCCCACGCCAGTCACCCTTGCTCAGCTGGCCATCCACGCCGAGGTCGAGCTTCAGTTGCGGGCCATCCAGTGCCAGGGTCAAGGCCTGCTGACGAATGTCCCCTTTGCCGTTGGCCTGTAGCGTGCCGAGTGCCGTATCGCCCAGGTGAATACCCGTGGCCTTGAGATCGATCACGCCTCGCTGGGCATTGTCCAGGCGGGCATCCAGATCCAGTTGCTGCAAACGGTTTTCGGCCTGGGCCAGGCGCTGCCCCTGCAAGGTCAGCGTACCTTGCGGGGCTTGCAGGGTGCCCGCTACATCCAGCCGGCCCTTGACCTGGCCCTGCAGCCGTGGCCATAGCTGGCCCAGGCGAGGCAGGTCGAGGTCGATGCGCCCAGCCAAGCGCTGCTGCAAACTGCCACTGCCGTTGATACGGTTGTCACCCAGCTGGATCGCCAGGGCGCCGAGCGTCCAGCTTTGCCCCGCCCCCTGGGCTTCGGCCTTGAGCACGGCCGGCTGGCCGCGCAGGCGGCCCTTGAGGTCAAGCTGGGCATCGAGGGTGAGCACTTCCCCCTTCATCTCCCCCTTGCTGCGCAGTGGCCCCGCCAGGGTGCCCGGCAGCTCGGCCAGCCAATAGGCAGGGTCCAGTGCCGAAAGCTGCAGGTCTACGTCCCACGCCAGGGTGTCGGCAAAGCGAACGGCAACGCTGCCGGCAGCCTTGCCTTGCCCAGCGGTCAGCGCCACCTGCGGCAGTTTCACCTGGCCCAGGTCGCCTTCGAACGGGCTGGCCAGGCTGAATGCACCTGCGGGGCCGTCGAGATCGCCCTTGAAGGTGCCCTGGTAGTTGCCATCGCGGTAGTGCACCTGGGTATTGAAGCGCTTGAGGGTAACTTCAGGCGGTGTCTCCAGCGGGTACAAGCGCAGCCACGGAAAATCCTGCCAGTCCATTTGCGCATCAGCGGTCAGGCCTTGCTGCCAGTTCACAGTGGCCTGAAGCTTGACGCGCTGAGTGTCGCTGGCGGTCAGGTCGAGGGCGTCAACCTTCGCCCCTTTGCTGTCGACCAATCCGGATAACGCCAACGCAATCGGTGACTGCTCAGCCGGCAGGCTAGCCGAACCCGACAATTGATACCCTTTGAGCAGATCGCCCTTGGCCTCGAGCTTCAGCTGATTCAGTTGCAAGGTATCGGGCAACGAGCCAGCCGGCTTGAACGCCTCGGAGCGGATCTGCAGAGTCGCGGGCAGGTGTTCTGCCAGCGCTTGCAACTGCCCGCTCAACGTGGCATCGAGGTAACCGCTGCTGGTGCCGGCAAGCTCGAGGGTATGTTGCAGTTCGCCCGTTGCGGTCAGCGCCAGCTGCCAGGGTTTGCCCTCAACCGCAGGCAACTGCAACTGCGCCTGAAGCTGCACCGGCCAGGCACCTTCTGGCTTCAAGTCGCCTTGCAGGCTCAATTGCAAGTCATCGCGCTGCAGGTGCAGGCTGTCGATGCGCATGCCAGTACCGGTCCAGTGCGCCGCAAGTTGCAAGTCGCCAAGCAGGTCGCTGCCATCCAGCCGCAACTGGCCGACCTTGACTTCACCCAGTTCAATGGCCAGTGGCAAGCGCAGCGCTGGCAGTTGCAGCGGGCCACTGTCGGCTTGCTCGGCACTTGGTGCAAATGCCATGTCGATGCGTTGTGCCTGCAACTGGTCGATGCACAACGTGGCGCGCATCAGGCACGCGGGCGACCAGGCCAGCAGCGGCGACTGCACCTCTACCGTGCTGCCGCCATCGGTCCAGCGCAGCGTGCTGGCTTGCCAGCTGCCCGCCAGATGGCCCTGGAAGTCGGTTACCTCAAGCCCGGGCACCTTGCCCAGCGCCCAGCGGCTGCCGGCCTCGGTACCCAGCAACAGGCCCAGTGCCAGGCTCAGGCTGGCAACGACCCCGAGCAAGCCTGTAACAATGTATTTGATCACGCGTTTCACAGCTCGGGCCCCATGGAAAAGTGCAGGCGAATGCCCCCTTCGTCATCCAGCGCCTTGGCCAGGTCCAGGCGCAGCGGCCCGACCGGTGATACCCAACGCACACCAAAACCGACACCGGTCTTGAGGCTGGGTAGCTCGAGGGTGTTGAACGAGTTGCCTTGGTCGACAAACGTCGCAATACGCCACTTTTCGGTCAGCGAATACTGGTACTCGACACTGCCGGCTACCAGGTAGCGCCCGCCGATGCGGTCGCCATCGCTGTTTTTCGGTGACAGGGTCTGATAGTCGTAGCCCCGCACGCTCTGGTCGCCACCGGCGAAGAAGCGCAGCGACGGCGGGATGTTGTTCTTGAAGCCATTGGTCGCACTGCCGCCGAACTGCACACGGCCGAGCAGGCGGTGGTTGTGACCAAGCGTTGTAAGGCCCTTGAGCAGCACGTTGCCGTGCAGCAGGTTGGTGTCGGAAACCAGCCCCTCCTTGGCCCCCTGCACATCGAATTGCAGGCGGTAGCCGTTGTGCGGGTCAATACGGTTGTCGCTGCGCAGGAAGGAATAGCTCACCCCCGGCATCAGCAGGTTGCTCAACCCGGAGTCGTCACCCAGGCGATATTCCTCGCGCTGGTACTTGAGCGAAATGACACGCTGCCAGCCGCTGGGCAGCTTGCTGTGCCACTCAGGGCCGACGGTCAACAGCTTGCTGAGGGTATCGGTACCGGCAATCTCCTCGTTCTGGTAGCCGCCGGCAAAGCGCAACTTGTCGGTCAGTGGCGGGTCAAGGGGAATGTCGTACCACAGGCCAACGTTCTGCCGGGGTGCCGAGAGCTCGGTTTCCCAGCCATAACTGTGGCCCTGCGGGTTTACCCAATGGCGGGTCCAGTTGGCCTTGCCGCGCGGCCCGACGTCGGTCGAGAACCCCAGGCCCAGGCCCATGGTGCGTGGCTTGCGGGTTTCCAGGTGGACATCTACAGGGATTTCCTCGCCCACGGCGGCGGTCGGCGCAGCATCCACCCGTACGCCTTCGAAATAGCCACTTGACTGCAGGTCGTTGTTCAGTTCGGCGATCAGTTCCGAATCGTAGGGCGTTCCCGGCTTGAATGAGACCATGCGCTGCAGCAGGTCGTCGTCCAGCGGTGTGTCGCCACCGAAGGTGACGGCGCCCAGGTGATAGCGTGGGCCACTCTGGTAGACCAGTTCGATATCCGCCACACCCGCCTGCGGGTCGACCGCCAGGCGCTGGCGGCTGAAGCGGCCACTGAAGAAACCATAGCGCGAGGCCTGGTTCTGGATCAGCCGCTTGGCATCTTCGTAATGGCCATGGTTGAGTTGTTCGCCCGCACGCAGCGCCTTGCTGTCGGGTACGCGGAAGGCCTTCATTTCGCTGGCTGGGCCTTCGATACGCACGGTAACGTTACGCAGGCGAATCGGCTCGCCCGGGTTGATGTTGAGGATCAGTTGTGGGGAGTGGTCGGCGTCTTTGGGGGGCTTGACCTCGGTATCGATCTGCGCCTGATAGTAGCCAAGTGCCTGCGCGGCTTTGCGCGCCTGCTCCTCTGCCCCGCGACTGAAGCGCAGCAGCGCTTCTTCGTCGCGGTCACCCAACGTGCCTATATAGCCTTCGACATTGGCCTTGAGCGCCTTGTTGGCTGGTTTAACCTTCACCAGCAACTCGCTCTGGCCCCATGCTGCGAAACTGGCGGCCCAGAAAACCAGGCCCCAGGTCAATCTTCCTGAATACGTCATGCGGCGCATGCTACCAGAGCCAGGCGCTCAAGGGAGCAGCCTGGCCGCCTGCTCAGGCAAAAGCCGAATTTGATGAGACCGGATTGGGATGGAAGAACACCCTTTCACGGATTGGTCCTACAGCCACCTCGCCAATTTCTTCATAGCCCTGGCGCTGGTAAAACGCCAGGTAATGCTCGTTGCCGGTGTCCAGCACCACGCCCTGGGTACCGGGGTCGTCCGCGCACCAGTCATGCACCGCTTGTAACAATTGCTCGCCGTAGTGCTTGCCCTGGAATTGCGGGTGCACCCCCAGCAATGGCAACACATGTACCTGGTCGGTGGGCAAGCACGTGGCCAGGGCGGCCTGGTAGTCCATGTAGCGCCGCGTGCAGCGCAGGCCAGTGCCCAGGATCATCCGCAGGCGCCAGGCCCAGCTGTCGGCCACGCCCAGCCGGCGCATCGGCGGCACGATCAGGGCCAGGGCGATCAGGCGGTCTTCCACCAGCAAGCCAATGGCAGGCAGTTGCAAGTAGAAGTGCTGGCGCACCCACTCGCGCACCATCACCCGCAAGCGCTGCTCATACCCTGGGCGCTGGGCTTCGAAGATATAGGCAAAGGTAGGTTCGTTGCGGTAGGCGTTGTACAGCAGCGAACGCGCCTCGCGGCTGAAACCGTCATCGAGCAGGCAGATACGAGCCGGGGCGGCAGTGGTTTCGGGCATTGCGGGCAGACCTCCTGGAATGGGCGTACAAGGCCTTGGAGGTGCCGCACCGCGTATCGTTCACCCCCTTTGGCACGTTAGCAGCTGAATACCCAGGCTGCCACGCTGGTGATGACGGGCGATGTCGGCTAGCATCGCGCCTTTTACCGGGATTGTCTTTCCATGAAGATCGTCTGTTTCAACATCAACGGCCTGCGGGCCCGCCCGCACCAGTTGGCGGCGCTGATCGAAAAGCACCAGCCAGACGTGATCGGCCTGCAGGAAACCAAGGTCAGCGACGATCAGTTCCCGCTCGCCGACGTACAGGCACTGGGTTATCACGTGCACTACCACGGCCAAAAGGGCCACTACGGCGTGGCCCTGCTGTCGCGCCAGGCACCGCTGAGCCTGCACAAGGGCTTTGCCACTGATGAAGAAGACGCACAGCGCCGCTTTATCTGGGGCACCTTCGCCGATGCCGATGGCAACCCGATCACCATCATGAACGGCTATTTCCCCCAGGGCGAAAGCCGCGACCACCCTACCAAGTTCCCGGCCAAGCAGCGCTTCTACAGTGACCTGCAGGCACTGCTGGAGGGCCAGTTCCGCAATGACCAGCCACTGCTGGTAATGGGCGACATGAACATCTCGCCGCAGGACTGCGACATCGGCATTGGCCCGGACAACGCCAAGCGCTGGCTAAAGACCGGCAAATGCAGCTTCCTGCCGGAAGAGCGTGAGTGGATGGAACGGTTGAAAGGCTGGGGGCTGGTCGATAGTTTCCGCCACCTGCACCCTGACGTGACCGACCGTTTCAGCTGGTTCGACTACCGCAGCCGCGGCTTTGAGGACGATCCCAAGCGTGGCCTGCGCATCGACCTGATCATGGCCTCGCAGCACCTGGTACCGCGGATCAAGGCGGCGGGCGTGGACTATGAACTGCGCGGGATGGAAAAGCCTTCGGACCATGCGCCGATCTGGCTGGAACTGGGCTGACCTCCGAGGCACCATCGGGGCTGCTTTGCAGCCCATCGCAGGCAAGCCAGCTCCCACAGGGACCGCGCGACTCCTGAGACTGACGCGTTACCTGTGGGAGCTGGCTTGCCTGCGATGGGCCGCACAGCGGCCCCGGCAATCTTGCCGGCGAAACGAATATTCACAACCCCAACCGCAACGCCTCCCCCACCCCCGCCCCACGCACATCATCCGCCGCACTGACCAAGGCAAAATTGTAAGCCCCATGCGACCAGTAGCGCGCCTCCAACTGCCCATCGACCCGCTGCCCGTCCGGCATGCGCCGGTAAAGCTCGCCCGGTGAACGCAGAAACAGGCTGATGCGCTGACCCTTGCCATCTTCAAACACCAGCAGCGCCGCCGGCCCTTGTTCGTTGCTGAGCAAGCGCGCCCCCACCGGTTTGAAGCCATAGCCCGCCAAATCCGGTAACTGGCCCACGCGGCTGAAATGGCGCCCCAGCCAGTCACGCAACTGCCCCGGGTCACTGGCCTGGATATCCAGCGCCTCGCTGGCGGCAAACAAACGATGGGCCTGGACGGCATCGGCCATGGGTAGCTCGACACGCGCCAAGGAAGCATCGCGCACCTGCCAGCCGCCGACCCCACCAACGCCCACTGCCAGCATCAGCACCGCCGCCGCCGCCCAACGCCGTTGCCGACGCTGGCGCAATTGCCGACGCAACTGACCAAGGTCCAGCTGCGCCGCCCCAGGCAGCTCACCAAACCCGGCCAGCGCCGTACGCAGCCGTCGGGCATCGGCGCGCCAGCCCTCTACTCGCTGGGCAACCTGCGGGTTCGCCGCCAGCCAAGCCTGCACCTCGGCTCGACGCACAGGCTCCAGGCGCTCATCGACGTAAGCATGCAATTCGTCTTCACTGGGGATCAGACGGGTCATTTCAGTCTCCGCAAGGCCGGTGGCTGGGGGTTGCCCTCGGTCAGTTCGCGCAAGGCACTGCGGGCCCGCGACAGGCGCGACATCACAGTACCAATGGGGATGCCCAAGGCCTCGGCGGCCTCCTTGTAACTCAAGCCTTCGATGCTCACCAGTAGCAACAAGGCACGCTGTTCGGTGGTTAACCGGGCAAACGCCTGTAAGTCAGCTTGAGCCAGGACAATGGATTCGAGGTTGTCGCCGGCCGGTTCTTCCTCACGTTCGCCACGCCCAAACCAGGACAGCCACCGCGCATGCAGGCGGTCGCGGCGCTTACCATCCAGGAACAGCCGATAGAGAATGGTGAACAGCCAGGCCCGCAGCGCCTCGGCGTCACGTTGCTGGTCGCGCCGGCTCAGCGCCCGCTCGACCGTGGCCTGCACCAGGTCGTCGGCGCTGCCAGGCTCGCGGGTCAGCCACACGGCAAAGCGGCGCAAGCGGGCCAGCAGTTCGCGCCACTGATGGTCGTCCAGATCGTGCATGGCAAAGTTCCAGGCGTTGAGGTTGTCAGTGTAAAAGGCAGACGCCCGGCAGGAAAATCTATTCCCGCCGATGGAATAAGTTTTTCCTTGCGCCGTCGTACCGGCACACTCACCCAACCGGACGATAACCATGAACCCACCCTTGCACGGCCCGGCCAAAGCCTTGCGCCTGGCCGCCATCGGCGCCGTGATGCTGGCCGCAGGCGCCGGCTTTGCCTATGCCGCCGGCTGGCTCGGCGAAACCCGGCTGACGCCACAGCGCATCATCGACACCTTCGAGGCCCAGGCCGGGCACTACCCGGGCTACCGAAAAAACCACGCCAAGGGCTTGTGCGTCAGCGGTTACTTCCAGGCCAGCGGGCAGGCTGCCAACCTGTCCACGGCGCGCGTGTTCAGCCAGGCGCGCGTGCCGGTGATCGGCCGTTTCGCCATTGGCGGTGCCAACCCGTTCGCCCCGGACACCGGCATCCCCGTGCGCAGCCTGGCCATCCAGCTGAGCACTGACGACGGGCAGGTCTGGCGCACTGGCATGAACAACCCGCCAGTGCTGGCGGTCAGCACGCCCCAAGGGTTCTACGAGCAAGTACTGGCGGGCACGCCCGACCCCGCCACCGGCAAGCCGAACCCTGCCAGCATGCAGGCGTTCTTCGCCGCTCACCCGGAAAGTGCTGCGTTTCGCCAATGGGCGGCGGGCTACAAGCCCAGTAACAGCTTTGCCAGCACGCAGTACCACAGCATCAATGCCTTTTTGCTGATTGACGCAGACGGCAGGCGCCACCCCGTGCGTTGGCAGCTTGAGCCCCAGGCTGCGTTTGCCGCATTGCCCGGTCAGGTCGATGACAAGCAATTCCTGCAACACGACCTGCAGCAACGCCTGGCCCAAGGCCCGCTGCGCTGGACCCTGCGCCTGGTGCTGGCCGAACCCGGCGATGCGGTGGACGACCCTGCCCGCCCCTGGCCTGCCGAGCGGCGCAGTGTAGACGCCGGCACCTTGGTGCTGGAGCAGGTCGACGCCCCGGAACAGGGAGCATGCCGAGACCTCAACTTTGACCCGCTGATCCTGCCTAGGGGTATCGAGGCCTCTGCCGACCCAATCCTCGCCGCCCGTTCGGCTGCCTATTCGGAATCGTTCAACCGCCGCAGCCGCGAATCGCTCGGCACCGGAGCCCGCCCATGAAACCCGACGCCTTCCACCCGTTCGCCCGCCTGCTGCACTGGCTGATGGCCGTGCTGATCCTGGCCATGCTGTTCATTGGTGTGAGCATGGTTGCCGACCTGTCGACACGCCACCCAGTACTGATCGGGCTACACAAGGCCACCGGCCTGGCGCTGCTGATGCTGGTGCTATTACGCATTGGCGTGCGCCTGGCCGTGCCTCATCCGCCCTTGCCGCGAGACCTGCCTGCCTTGCAGCGTTGGGCCGCCGGCGCATCGCACCTGGTGCTCTATGGCCTGATGCTGGCCATGCCGCTACTGGGCTGGGCCATGCTGTCGGCCGGCGACTACCCTCGCCCGTTGGGCTTGCCTGCCATCGCCCCGCACAACTTGCAACTGTATGCCGTGCTGCGCATGGCGCACGGTTGGGCCGGCTACCTGCTTTTCGCCACGGTACTGGTGCATGTGGCTGCCGCCTTGATGCACGCGTGGGTGCGCCGTGACGGCGTGTTGCGTAGCATGTGGCCTGGCCCCCTGCGCCGCAACGAATGACATGCAGCAGCCCGGGGCATTAGACAAACGACAATCATTCTTAATAAGATCGGCGCTCTTTTTGCCGCACTGCCCTGGACTGCCCATGAACGTTGCAAAGGATCCTGCAAGACTTTTACCCGCTAATACACTGGACCTGCGCCCGCTGCTGGTGGCCAACATGGCCTGTACCATGTCGATGATGGCCTTTGTCGCCCTGATCGGCCCGATTGCCCGCCAACTCGGCATGGCCACCTGGCAGGCCGGCGCCGCCGTGACGGTCGCCGGCGTGGTCTGGGTGCTGCTGGCGCGCCCCTGGGGCCGTGCAGCTGACCGCTTGGGCCGCCGGCGCATCCTGCTGCTGGGCACCGCCGGCTTCACCCTGGCCTACTGGCTGCTGTGCCTGTTCGTCGAAGGTGCGCTGCGCTGGATGCCGGGGGCGACCGCAGCATTCATAGGTCTGATGGTCGCACGCGGCTGTATCGGTGCCTTCTATGCCGCCATCCCGGTAGGCGGCAACGCGCTGATTGCCGATCACATCGAACCGCAGCGCCGGGCACGGGCCATGGCCTCGCTGGGGGCGGCCAACGCCGTCGGCCTGGTGGTCGGGCCGGCGCTGGCGGCGCTGCTGGCGCGGCACAGCCTGAGCCTGCCGTTCCATATCATGTCACTGCTGCCGGCTACTGCGTTTCTCGTGCTGCTGTTCACCCTCAAGCCACAGACCCTGCCCCACAACCATGCCCCCAGCCCGGTGCGGTTGAACGACCCACGCTTGCGCCGGCCCTTGCTGGTGGCATTCAGCGCCATGCTGAGTGTTACCGTTTCGCAGATCATTGTCGGCTTCTTCGCCCTCGACCGCCTGCACCTGGGGCCAGCAGAAGCTGCGCAGGCGGCCGGCATCGCGCTGACCACCGTTGGCGTGGCGCTGATGCTGTCGCAGGTGCTGCTGCGCAAACTGGAATGGCCGCCGCTGAAAATGATCCGGGTGGGTGCCACTGTTTCGGCGCTTGGCTTTGCCTGCGGCTCGCTCGCTACCAGCGCACCGATGCTATGGGCCTGCTACTTCGTCGCAGCGGCCGGCATGGGCTTCGTATTCCCATCGTTTTCAGCGCTGGCAGCCAATGCCATGCAGGCCTCCGAGCAAGGGGCCACAGCCGGCTCCATTGGCGCGGCCCAAGGCATGGGGGCAGTGATCGGGCCGCTGGCAGGCACGTTGGTCTATGCACTCGATCCGCGCCTGCCATTCCTGGCCGTGGCCGTGCTGTTGCTGCTGGTCGGCCTGTGGCCGATGCCGCGTGAACAGCGGGTTTGAAAGCACAGCGCGCAAGCGACCAGAGTGTGTTTTAATGCGCATCGCTCATTATTATTGACACCTCTGATTACAAGGCGGCTATGGACACGGGGACGCGACTCAAACTGGTGCGTGAACGCAACAACCTCTCCCAACGGGAACTGGCCCGCCGCAGCGGGCTGACCAATTCGACGATCTCGCAGATCGAGCAGAATCGCGTCAGCCCTTCGGTCAGCTCCCTCAAAAAGCTGCTCGAAGGCATCCCGATGAGCCTGGCAGAGTTTTTCAGCTTCGACGAGCCGGTACGCGAGGAGCGCTACGTGTTCCGTGGTGGCGAACAGCCAGACCTGGGCCGCAATGGCCTGCGCATGCTACTGGTGGGTGCCAGTGTCGAGGGCCGGCAGATGCGCATGCTGCGTGAGCTGTATGCCCCCGGTGCCGACTCGGGCGATCCAATCGTACACGCCGAGGGCGAGGAATGTGGCCTGGTCACCCGGGGCACCGTTGAGCTGTGGGTCGATGGCCAGGTCAGCGTACTGAATTCGGGCGACGGGTATTACATCCCCACTACCCTGCCGCACAGCTTCAAGAACATCGGCCAGGACGAAGCCGAGATCATCAGCGCAAACACGCCGGCGAATTTCTGACTGTTTGATGCGCAGTGCATGGCGGGTGCACCGCGTACCCTGTGGGAGCGGGCGTGTCGAGGCGTCGAACCGCCGCCAAGAATCCAACGCGGTGCATGGCACCGGCTGCGCCGGTGTTCGCGGGCACGCCCGCTCCCACAGGGTCCCTGCTAAATCAGTAAGTGATGTGTAGTTCTATGGAAGAGCAGCTGGCCCGCCCCCACAGGTACAGCCGTAACGCTCAAGCTGGATGCGACAGCGCCTCCTCGACAAAGTCCAGACGGTCCTGCCCAAAGAACATCGCCTCGCCAACAAAGCAGGTCGGTGCGCCGAAAACCCCGCGCCCGACCGCAGCCTCGGTCGCCTGCTTGAGCGCTGCTTTTACTTCGCCGTCCGCCCCCACGGCATGAAAAGCCTGCGGATCGAAGCCTGCCTGGGCCAGTGTTTCATCCAGGACTGCGCTGTCGCTCAGGTTGCGGCGCTGCACCCACAACCCGTTGAACAGCGTGGCCAACAACGCCTCGAACCGCTCCGGTGAATGCATCTGCGTGCCCATCACGCCGCGCATCAGGCTCAGCGTATTGACCGGAAAACCTGACGGCATGCCAAACGGCACCCCATAGCGTGCGGCAAAGCGTGCCAGGTCGGTGAACATGTAGCGCCCCTTGGCCGGGATCATGGCCGGCGACGCATTGCCGGTTGCCTGGAACACCCCGCCCAGCAGCATTGGCCGGTAACGCAGCGTGGCGCCCTGGCGGTCACACAGGCCGGGCAACTGGGTCCAGGCCAGGTAACTGGCCGGGCTGCCCAGGTCAAAATAGAAATCGACAGTCTTGTGCATGGTTTCGGTCCTTGCTCGGTGAAAGGGGCTTACCAGCGTTCCATCCAGGGACGCAGGTCCAGCTCGAAGGTCCAGGCGTCGCGCGGCTGGGCGTGCAGGAACCAGTAACTGTCGGCAATGTGCGCCGGGGCGAGGATGCCATCCTGGTCCTTGAGGGCATAGCGCTCGGGGAAGGTGTCACGAATGAAGGCGGTGTCGATGGCCCCATCCACCACCACATGTGCAACATGGATGTTCCGCGGGCCAAGCTCGCGTGCCATGCTCTGGGCCAGCGCACGCAAGCCATGTTTGGCCCCGGCGAACGCCGCAAAACCCGCCGCCCCGCGGGTTCCCGCAGTGGCGCCGGTGAACAGGATGGTGCCGCGCTCACGCTGAACCATGCGCCGGGCAACCGCCTGGGCGGTGAGAAAGCCGGCAAAACAGGCCATTTCCCAGATCTTGAAGTATTTGCGCGGGGTTTCTTCAAGAATGCTACAGGGCACATTCGCGCCGATATTAAAGACAAATGCCTCGATCGGGCCGATATCGCGCTCGATAGTCTCGACCAATGCTGCAACTTCATCTTCCTTGCGGGCATCGGAACCAAAGCCGTGGGCCTGGCCGCCCGCGGCGCGTATTTCGTCCAGCAGCGGTTGCAGCTTTTCAGCCTGGCGCCGAGTCACGCAGGCAATGTAGCCCTCACGGGCGAACCGCTTGGCAATCTCGCCACCGGTCGCGTCGCCCGCACCGATCACCAGCACCACTTTTTGTTGTTCTGCCATGCCTGCCTCCATTGGTGAATGATCGTTTAGTAAACGAACGCTATGTTATGATCCCCGTCATCGTCAAGCCCGCCTGCAGAGGCAAGTGAATGCGTTATTCCAACGAACACAAGCAACAGACCCGCGAACGGTTGCTGAGCAGTAGCGGCGCGCTGGCCAAGCGCGGGGGCTTTTCCAGCACCGGTGTGGCCGGGCTGATGAAGGCAATCGGCCTGACCGGCGGCGCGTTTTACAACCACTTCCCATCAAAGGACGACCTGTTCACCGAAGTCGTGCGACAAGAACTGTGCAACAGCCCACTGGCGCGCCTGGCCAACCAAGGTGCCAGCCGTGAACGCCTGGGTCGCTGCCTGCAGCAGTACCTGAGCCTGGCCCACTTGTACAACGCCGAAGGTGGCTGCCCGCTACCGCCGTTGGGGGTCGAAATCGCCAGGGCTCCAGCGCCGGTGCGCGAAGAGGCCGAACATTGGCTGGTCGAACTGCACCAGGCCTGGAGCGCAACACTGGAGGATGAGCAACTAGCCTGGGTGCTGATCAGCCAGTGCGTCGGTGCGTTGATGGTCGGCCGCATGCTGGCCACTGAAACAGTGCAGTCGCAAGTGCTGGACGCGAGCCGCCAGTTTGTCGAAAAGGCCTTGCATGAAGTGGATTAGTGCAGCGCTGGGGTTGCTGCTGGCATTGCCTGCATTCGCCGAACAAGCTTGTCCGCCAGGCCAGTACCAGGTGTGCCTGATGGGCTGTTTTTGTGCGCCGATCGACCCAGGGCAGGCCGGCCAGATTCTCAAGGATGTAGAAGTCATGGCTTCGTCCAGCCTGGCGTTTGCTTTGCGCCAGGCCAGGGACGAGGCCACCGCCAGCGGCGTGCAGCCCATCCCGCTTCATATCCGCGCGCAGCTCGAAGCCTGGTACGACTTTGCCGTGCTCGACGCAGCCCGTTACCGGGTAGGTGACGAGCAGCAGATGAGCGCGGCCAATGCGCTGCTGCAAAACCCCGACGTGAATGCCGTGACGCTGATCGATACGATCATTTTCCGCCGGGCGGGCGATGCCGAAGACAACGTGGCCTTGTGGGCGCACGAGTTGAAGCATGTGCAGCAGTATCAGGAACTGGGCGTGGAGGAATTTGCCCGGCGCTACACGCGCGACTATGACGCGCTAGAGGGGCCGGCCTACAAGATCGAGGCCGAGGTGGGCAAGGCCTTGCGCGAACGCGCTTCGGGCCAAGCCCGCTGATATCCGTTCCTACGCGATCCCTGTGTAGGAGCGGCCTTGTGTCGCGATGGGCTGCAACGCAGCCCCGGCAATATCAGCAGCGACTCTGAATAAGGGGCTGCTTTGCAGCCCATCGCGACACAAGGCCGCTCCTACAAGGGACCGCGTATGTGCTTAGGACGCAGCCGAAGCCTTTTCAGCTACCTGTTCACGGCTGGCATAGCGCTGCGCCAACACTGCACAGACCATCAGCTGGATCTGGTGGAACAGCATCAGCGGCAGGATCATCGCGCCAATACCACTGCCCACGAACAGCACCTGGGCCATGGGCACCCCGGTGGCCAGGCTTTTCTTGGAGCCGGCGAACAGGATGGTGATACGGTCTTCAAGGTCAAAGCCCAGCAGCTTGCCAAGCACACGAGTGCCGAACAGCACCACCGCCAGCAGAATCCCGCATACGGCGAACAACCCGGCCAGGTGCTGCGGCGATACTGTGTGCCACAACCCGGTGACCACGGCTTCGCTGAAAGCGGTGTACACCACCAACAGGATCGAGCCCTGGTCCACCACCTTGAGCCAGCGCGCATTGCGCTTGACCCAGGCACCAATCCAGCGCCGCGCAATCTGCCCGGCAACGAACGGTACCAGCAGCTGCAGGGTGATCTTCAGCACGGCATCCAGACCAGAACCCGTGTCACCACTGGCGCCCAGCAACATCATCACCAGCAACGGGGTCAGGAAGATGCCCAGCAGGCTGGACGCCGCTGCGCTGCAAATGGCTGCCGGCACATTACCGCGGGCCAGCGAGGTGAAGGCGATGGCCGACTGCACGGTGGCCGGCAAGGCGCACAGGTAGAGCACACCCAGGTACAGCTCGTTACCCACCAGCGGCAGGAACAGGGGCTTGAACGCCAGGCCCAGCAGCGGGAACAGCACGAACGTGCAGGAGAACACCAGCAAGTGCAGACGCCAGTGCCCGGCACCGGCAATGATCGCCTCACGCGAAAGCTTGGCCCCATGCAGGAAGAACAGCAGGCCGATGGCCAGGTTGGTCAGCCAGCCAAAATAGACTGCGCCGCCACCCGAGCAAGGCAGCACGGTGGCGATCAGAACCACCCCGAGCAACGCCAGGGTGAAATTGTCGAATAACATGCGCAAGTACTTCATCACTGTGTCCATCTTGTCATTGTGCAAGGGCAGACGATAAGGTCTTCGGCTTTTTACCGCTAACGCCGGAACCCCCACCGGTATCGCTCAACGGACACGTTCCACAAAAGGACCCTGCCATGCTCCTCTCTCGCCTGGCCGCGCTTGCGGCCGCCATCACCCTTGCACTGGGCCACGCCAGCGCCCAGGCTGACGACCAGCTGCAAGCCAAGGTAGACCGTATCATCCGCCCACTGATGCAGGAGCAAGGCATCAGCGGCATGGCCGTGGCCATCTATGCCCGCGACCACGCGCACTACTTCAGCTACGGCGTGGCCAGCAAAGCCGACAATGTGCCGGTAAGCCGAGACACGCTGTTCGAGATCGGCTCGCTGAGCAAGACCTACACGGCCACACTGGCCGCGCTGGCCAGTGCCGAGGGCAAGCTGGACCTCGCGGCCCAGGCCAAGCGCTATCACCCGGCACTGGCCGGAACACCCCTTGGTGACGCCAGCGTGCTGGACCTCGGTGCCTACAGTGCAGATTGCCTGCCGTTGCAGTTCCCTGACGAAGTACAGACCCCGCAACAAGTCGTCGACTTCTTCCGCCACTGGCAACCCCGCGCCAAGCCCGGTACGCAGCGCTGCTACTCCAACCCCAGCCTTGGCTTGTTCGGCGACCTGGCCGCACGCGCACAGCATCAACCGTTTTCCACGCTGATGACTGACGGCCTGCTGGCGAAAATGGGCCTGAAAACCACCTACCTGCATGTCCCGGCCAGCGCCAAGGGGCTTTATGCCCAAGGCTACGACGCCGCCGACAAACCGGTGCGCGTCGGCCCCGGCCCCTACGCCGACGAGGCTTACGGCATCAAGACCAGCGCCAGCGACCTGCTGCGCTACGTGCGCCTGAACATGCAGCCACAGGGCCTGCCACCGGCGCTTGTCAAAGCCACCGAGATCACCCGGCAGGGCTATTTCCAGGTCGGCGCCATGACCCAGGGCCTGGGTTGGGAGCGCTACCCCTACCCCGTCACGCTGGCCACCCTGATCGATGGCAACAGCCCGCGGCTGATCCGTGAACCGCAGGCAACCACGCGCTTGCAACCGGCCCTGCCGGCACAAGCGGCCGCCTGGTACAACAAGACCGGTTCAACCAACGGCTTCGGTGCCTATGCCGCGTTTGTGCCCTCTGAGCAACTGGCTGTCGTGCTGCTGGCTAACCGAAATTACCCGAACGAAGCGCGGGTTCGCGCCGCCTTCGAAATACTGTCCGGGCTTTAGCAGGAGCAGCGATTGTCGAACAAAATGACAAAAATGTAGTGCCAAAAAATATTCACTACAAAATGATTGACGCCGCTCATCGCCCTTGTGCATGATGAAGCCGTCTCCCTGATCGGGAGCGGTGGCAAGGGTGTTCCAGACGGCTTGCGCGGTAACGCAGGCCGTCCGTGGAGAGGGAACTGTCCAAAAGGCAGCGTGAGAAAGCCCCTGTTGCGATGCTGCTGTAGCAGCCTTGGTAGTGCGCTACACCGTGGTAGCGCCAACTGTGAAAAATCACCTACGAATGGGTAATGGGGGCTTTATGATGAACTTGAACAACAATCCGACCATCGATCAACTGGCGCAGCTGTTTGCCGTACGCAAGGACAGCCTTGACGACCACTTGCTGTGGGTCAGCCAAACCGGTGAGGTGCGGCTCGACCGCCTGCCACCGAACACTATCGAAGATGAATTTGAAGAGCACCTGCCCAGCATGCGTGCCCGCTTCAAGGTCTACCGCCGTGGCCAGGGCTACGTCGGCAAGAAGGCCGCCGCCGACACCGAGTTCGTTGGCCGCGTGCTGCAGACCCTGCAACAAGAATGGCCCGCTGCCCGTGAGCAGCAGGCAGTCAAGGTGATCGAACCGCTTAACTGAGGGTTCCCGCCTTTACCTGAGCCCGGCCCACTTTGGCCGGGCTTTTTCATGCCTGGCGCCGGTGGCTGCGGGTTTGCGGCAAAGGCAAGGCTCCGGTTGCCATGGCCCGGGCACGGTCGACACCCCATACCAGGGCGCGGGTCATGGTCTCCCCGGGGCGTGCGGGGTAGTACTCCTCCAGCATTGCGCGGCCATCCTTGGCATACAACCCCAGAAACAGCTGGGTCGCCCCCAGGCGTGACAGGCGTACCTGCACATCCAGCGTGGTACCGTCACTGAGGGCTTCGTCGTGGCTGCGGCTATGCAGTTGGGCATCGGCCCACTGCCAATAGGTCTGTTCCCTGACTCGCATGAGCATTCAATCCTCCGTTACTGGAATGCCCCACCAGAAAAGCACAACCTCGGCCAGCCGGCGAGTGCTACCGGGCGATGCCATGAGGCGGATCAACAAAGCGCAATAAAAACCCCGCCATTGGGCGGGGTCTTGAGCTGGATGCAGGTTCACTTCTTCAGCGGAACCCGCGGCATGAAGCGGCCTTTTTTACTGCGCTGCAGGTGTGCAGGCTGAAGTTGTTCGGAATCATCCAGCGTCATATGGGCGAAGCCCAGACGGAAGGCCGCCTGGCCACAACGCACCTGGCTGTTGATCGGGAACGCGTCATTCAGGTCTTCGAAAAAGGATTCGCTCATGCCCTGTCTCCCTCCAGTGGCGGACGCGCCAGCAGCCAGAAAAGCTGCCAAGAAAACGCGGCCTGTGAAAGTGAGACTAGCCGGTCATTTGCGGACTGCCCGGGCAAGCGCCCGACAGCCGACCAGTGGCAGACCGCTCTACTTCAAACGCACCGCCGTGCCAGTGGCGAATACCACGACCATGCCGCCCTGCACCGACGGCATGCTGATCTCGAAATCCACACCCACTACCGCATCGGCTTGCAACTGGCGTGCCCGCGCCTTGAGTTCTTCGGTGGCCTGCTCGCGGGCCTCGCGCAGGGCGCTCTCCAGCGTTTGCGAGCGGCCACCAAAGAAATCACGAAACCGTGCAAAGAAATCGCGCACGAAGTTGATACCCTGCACCGATTCGGAGCTGACCACGCCCAGGTATTCGGCAATCGGGCGGCCTTCGAGCTGGCTGGTGGTGGAAATGATCATGAAAGCGCTCCATTGGCCTGGCAAAAGAGGCCGATTCTAACAGAGCGCCGCCCTGCCTATTTGTGTGGCTTACGCGCTGGCCGCCCGCAGGCGTTGGCCAATACGCGCACCGAACACGTTTACCAGCAAACCCGCCATCACCAGCAGGGCACCCCAGCCCTGGGTTGCGGTCAGGCGCTCACCCAGTAGCAGCGCCGACGAACTCAAGCCAATCACCGGCACCAGCAGCGAGAACGGCGCCACTTTGCCAGCCGGGTGGCGCGACAGCAGTTTGCTCCACAGGCTGTAGCCGAGCATGGTGGCGACAAAGGCCAGATACGCCAGGGCCAGCACCGAGCTCCAGCTGATGTTGGCCAGGGCATGGCCAATACGCTCAGGCCCTTCCAGCCACCAGGACAACGCCAGGAACGGCAGTGGCGGAATCAGGCCACCCCAGATCACCAGCGCCACCAGGTCGACCGAACCAAAACGCCGGGTGATGATGTTGCCCAAGCCCCACATGGCACCACCGCACAGGGTCAGCACCAGCGCCAGCATGGGCACATGGCCGCCATCTTCACTGCCGATCAACGCCAGGCCGCTGGCGGCCACCAGCAGCCCCAGTACGCTGGCCAGGCGCAACCGCTCACCGAGGAACAACGCGGCGAAGCCCAGGGTGAAGAATGCTTGCGACTGCAGAATCAACGAGGCAAGCCCCGGTGGCATGCCGCTGTACATGGCCTGGAAAAGGAAGGCGAACTGACCCAGCGATATCGTCGCACCGTAGGCAATCAACCAGCGCCAGGGCAGTTTGGGCCGTTTGACCAGCAAGATCGCCGGAAACGCCACCAACAAGAAGCGCAGCGCACCCAGCAGCATCGGCGGCAGGCCGTCGAGGCCAACCTTGATGACCACGAAGTTGACTCCCCAGGCGACAATCACCACCAGGGCGATGAGCAGGTCCTTGAGCGGCATTGCGGCTTCCTTCTTCAGGCTTTTCTAGACATATTTCGTTACAGCATAAGGCTATTCCTTTTGCAGGCAGCAGTACAGTTGAGGCTAAGGGTTGCGCAACAGTGCGACTGTTATCTTATGTGCGGCTACACGGCCGCCGTATGAGCAGCCGTGCGGTTTTGCAAAGTCGTGTCAGTCCCGGTAGCCAGGCGCTACCTTGTCCAGCATCCGCAACAGCGCTGCCCAAGCCAGTTGCAGCGCATCCGGGTCTGCCAGTTCCCCTTGCTTCAACCCCCTGCCCGGCTCGTTGAACTGCCGCTCGGTATGTGCGCACACCGCCTGGGGTGGCAGAACCAGTTGCCCGGCACTCTGCGCCGCCAACTGGATCTCACACGCTTTCTCCAGGTAGTACATCCGCAGGAACGCTTCGGCCACGCTGCGGCCGGTGGTCAGCAGGCCATGGTTGCGCAGGATCATGACCGGCTTGTCGCCCAGGTCGGCCACCAGCCGCTGCTGCTCATCCATATCCAGCGCGATCCCTTCGTAGGCGTGGTAAGCCACCTTGCCGTAAAACTCCATGGACATCTGGTTGACCGGCAGCAGCCCGCACTCCAGCGCCGCCACCGCGCAGCCTGTGCGCGTATGCGTGTGCAGCACGCACTGGGCATCTTCGCGGGCGGCATGAATGGCGCTGTGAATCACGAACCCGGCCGGGTTGACCGGGTGCGGGGTGGGCTCCACCGGCCTGCCCTGCAAGTCGATTTTCACCAGGCTGGAGGCCGTGATCTCGTCGAACAGCAGGCCGTACGGGTTGATGAGGAAGTGATGCTCCGGCCCAGGCAAGCGCAGGGATATATGGGTGAAGATCAGGTCGCTCATGCGAAAGTGCGCGATCAACCGATAACAGGCTGCCAGCTCCTGGCGCAAACGCTGTTCCATTGCGGTCATGGTTGTTGCCCCTGTAAATGAAGTGGCGAGAGACTACTTGGTCGCCCAGGCATTGAAACGTTGCTCCAGTTCTTCGCCATGGTCCACCCAAAACGCCACATTCATTGCCAGCGCCCCTTGCAGGTTCTGCGGTGAAGTAGGCACCCAACTGGCCAAGGCCGGGTCGAGCCTGGCAGCAGCCTGGATGTTGGTTGGCCCATAGGGGATCTGCTGCACATAACGCAGCTGGGTATCGGGCTGGTTGGCATAGGCGATCAGCCGCTTGGCCTGGTCGACATGCCGCGAGCCTTTGATGATTGCCCAGTAATCCATGCCATACAGGCTGCCGGGCCAGACCACTGCCAGCGGGCTGCCCTGCTGCGCCGCCACCGCGATACGCCCGCTGTAGGTGGAGGTCATTACCACATCGCCGGCGGCCAGCCATTGCGCCGGCTGGGCACCCGCGTCCCACCACTGGATGTAGGGCTTGAGTTCACTCAATTTGGCGAAGGCACGTTCAACCCCGGCTGGCGTCGACAATACCTGGTAGACATCCTCGACCTTGACCCCATCGGCCAGCAGGGCGAACTCCAGGTTGTACACCGCACGTTTGCGCAGGCCGCGCTTGCCCGGGTACTTGTTCACGTCCCAGAAGTCGGCCCACGAGGTGGGTGCCTGGGCCAGCTTGTTGCGGTCATAGGCAATGGCCACGCTCCATACCAACGCAGCCGAACCGCAGTCCTGTGCTGCATCGGGGATCAGTTCGGCGGCGTGGCCCAGGCGCTGCCAGTCCAGGTGCTCGTACACACCTTCGTCACAGCCGCGCATCAGGTCCGGGCCTTCGATCTGCACCACGTCCCAGTCGACATTGCCGGTGTCGGCCATGACCTGGATGCGCGCCATCTCACCGTTGTATTCGCTCTGGATCAGCTTGCTGCCGTCCTGCGCACTGAACGGCTTGAAGATCGCCTCGTCCTGGGCTTTCTGACCCGCGCCGCCATAAGCGACTACAACCATCTCTGGTGCGGCTTGCGCACAACCCAGGCCAAGCGCGAGCAATGCTGCGCAAAGGCCATTCACGCGTGGGAATACCTGCATCGTAGTTGCCTCCTGCCGGTGCCCGGAGGGCCCGATTTCTTGTTGTTGTGAGGTCACGCCCTCGCTGTGAGGGTGAACAGAAGCTAGTCGCGCATCAGTTAAAAAACAAGTTGATTTTTTACTGGAGCTACACTTTCATAAACAAAACAAGAACAACACCGCACCGGAGCCGCCTGTATGCAGACCGCCTTCCCTCACCTGTTCGAAGCCTTGCAGATCCGCGGCAAACGCTTGAAGAACCGCATCATGTCCACCGGCCACGACACCTGCCTGCCCACCGACAATCTGGTCAACGACAAACTGATCGCGTACCAGCGCGACCGCGCTGCCGGCGGGGTTGGCCTGATCGTGCTGCAAGTTGCCGGGGTGCATGACAGTGCCCGCTACACCTCACATGTGCTGATGGCTACCGACGATGCCTGCATTGACGGCTACCGCCAGCTTGCCGAGGCCTGCCATGCGCACGGCACCGTGGTGCTGTCGCAACTGTTTCACCCCGGGCGGGAGATCATGGAGTCGGCAGACGGGCTGCTGGCGGTGGCCTACTCCGCATCGTCGGTGCCCAACGAACGCTTCCGGGTAATGCCACGCGCACTGGACCAGGCGATGATCGACGAAATCGTCCACGGCTACGCCAGCGCCGCCCGGCGCCTGCATCAGGCCGGACTGGATGGGGTCGAGGTGGTGGCAAGCCACGGCTACCTGCCCGCGCAGTTCCTCAACCCGCGGGTGAACCTGCGCAGCGACGGCTACAACGGCGAACTGGAACAGCGCCTGAGGTTCCTGCGTGAGGTGCTGGCCGCCGTGCGCGCCGCCACCGACGAGCAGTTCATCATCGGCGTGCGTATCAGTGCCGACGAACGCGACGACCAAGGGCTGAGCGAGGACGAATCGCTGGCCGCAGCGGTAGCCCTGCAAAGCCAGCTCGACTACCTGCACATCGTTGCCGGCACCTCGGCGTCCCTGGGGGGTGCGGTGCATATCGTTCCACCCATGGCCATCGAGCCGGCCTACCTGGCCCGGGAGGCTGCCACCTTCAAGCAGCAACTGGATATCCCGCTGTTCGTGACCGGGCGCATCAACCAGCCTCAGGAAGCCGAACTGATCCTGGCCCGTGGCCAGGCCGATGTCTGCGGCATGACCCGTGCACTGATCTGCGACCCGCTGATGCCGAGCAAGACCGAGCGCGGCCAGGTCGAGGACGTGCGCGCCTGCATCGCCTGCAACCAGGCCTGCATCGGCCATTTCCATCGCGGCCTGGCCATTTCCTGCATCCAGCGGCCCGAAACCGGTCGCGAGTTGCAATACGGCCAGCTAACGCCCACCACCACGCCCAAACGCATCCTCGTCGCCGGTGGCGGGCCCGCCGGCATGAAGGCCGCCGCCGTGGCCGCGGCACGCGGGCATAAGGTCACGCTGTACGAGGCCGGCCCTCAGCTCGGTGGCCAGGTGCTGCTGGCCCAGCTACTGCCACGGCGCAGCGAGTTCGGTGGCGCCAGCACCAACCTGCAACGGGAAATGGCCCTGGCCGGTGTGGAAGTTGTCCGCAATACGCGAGTGGACCGCGCCCTGGTCGAGCGCGAACGCCCCGACCTGGTCATCGCCGCCACCGGTGCCACCCCCTACTGGCCGGCGTTCGAGCGCACCGGCGAGCTGCAAGTGGTCGACGCCTGGCAAGTACTGCGCAATGAAGTGAAGCTGGGGCGTTCGGTGCTGGTGATTGACTGGCGTTGCGACTGGATCGGCCCCGGTATTGCCGAACGCCTGGTACGCGAAGGGCATCAGGTGCAGCTTGCGGTCAACGGCACCCATTGCGGCGAAAGCCTGCCGCTGTACGTACGTGACCAGCTGGCCGGCGAGCTGCATCGCCTGGGCATCCCGATCACTCCGTATGCGCGCCTGTATGGTAGCGACGACAATACGGTGTACCTGCAGCACACCGCCAGCGGCGAGCCGATGATCTTCGAGGGTATCGACACTTTGGTGCTGTGCCTGGGGCATCAGCCGGAAGACAGCCTGGCCAGCGAGCTGGCGGGCCTGGTGGAAGTGCGCCGCGTTGGCGACTGCCTGGCGCCGCGCACCGCTGAAGAAGCGATTCACGACGGCCTGACGGTTGCCTGGTCGCTCTGAGGCTGTACATACTGCGGCTTTTACGATGGACCGACGTGCATGAGCCAACTCCCCCAGCCCCCCGCCAGCGAAGCCGGGGGCCCTGCGCCGCAGTTTCTGGGCACCCGCATCCGCGGCCTGCGCAAGCGCCGCGGCATGACCCTGGCGGAGCTGGCCGCGCACAGTGAACTGACCGCGGGCTACATCAGCCAACTGGAGCGCAACCTTTCCTATCCGTCGATCCCGGCGCTGTTCAACATCGCCCGCAGCCTGGGCGTGACCATCCAGTGGTTCTTCGCCAGTGAGGCCACCACCGCACCCGAGGACCAGGGCTATGTGGTGCGGCGCAACAGCCGCCTGAGCGTGCATTACGAGGATGGCATCGTCGATCAGCTGCTCACGCCCCAGCCCAACCGCCAGCTGGAGATCTTGCACTCACGCTTCCCGCCGGGCACCTACAGCCAGCAAAGCTACAGCCATGAGGGCGAAGAAGCCGGCTACATTCTCAGCGGCAGCTTCGAGCTGTGGGTGGGCGAGCGGCATTTTCAGCTGGGTGAAGGCGACAGTTTCAGCTTTTCCAGCCAGGAACCCCACCGCTACGGCAACCCCGGTGAAGTGGATGCCGTAGTGATCTGGGTAATTACGCCGCCGACATTCTGAGTTGCAGGATCAGGCAGCAGCAAACAGCTCGTTGGCAATCTGCGCCTGGGCAGCATCAATCGCCTGGCTGCGCTGCTCAGGGCCATAGGCCAGGCCATGGGCGCGGACGATTTCCAGGTCGGTGATACCGATGAAGCCGAGGAATACCTTGAGGAAGTCTTCATGCCCGGCGCCAGTCGGCTGGCCAGCGTGCAGGCCACCCGCGGTGGACACCAGCACCACTTTCTTGTTGCCGCATAGGCCTTCCGGGCCCGCTTCGGTGTAGCGGAAGGTCTGGCCGGCGACGGCAACGCGGTCGATCCAGGCCTTGAGCTGGGTCGGCACGGTGAAGTTGTACATCGGCGCACCGATTACTACGGCATCAGCGGCCAGAAACTCTGCGAGGGTTTCAGCGCTCAGCTTGGCCTCAAAGGCCTGGGCTGCATCACGCATGCCTTCGGGGGTGCCTGCGGCGACCAGGGTGGCGGCAGAGAAGTGGGCGATGGCGTCGGCGGCCAGATCGCGGTACACCACGTCCACGCTCGGATCAGCGGCTTTCCAGGCCTCAACCACTTCACGGCTCAGCTGGCGGGAGGCGGAGTTGTCGCCCAGGATGCTGGAATCGATGTGCAACAGTTTCATAGGAATCTCCTGTGATTGAAGACCGCGGTGTCAAGCGATCACGATGGGAAGAATCCTACCGGGATGAGCAATGGCTGATAAGCAGGCAAAAATGCGTTAGTTTGTCCCACAGGTGGAACAGTGAGACATTCCCATGCAAGACCTTAACGTTTTGTGGGGAATGCCAGTTTAGGGGAGGAAAAGGTCAAAATGCTCAGCCCTTCTCTTCCCTAGAGACACCAAAGGCAGTAGCCGTCCGAGCACATTTTGGGTCTCCTCCCTCAATGTCCTCATCGTGGTGCAATTGGGTCTAACAAGAAGGGCAGCTTACGGCCAGAGGAAGCCCTTCGTAGCAGCTATTTACTGGCCGATTCGCTTCATCTATCGCGGTTTCTGCTCGCCCTTCAAGACCTCCTCAGTCTGCTTGAGTACAAACGCCGAGCAAGCCCCTGAAAGGTGATTGATAAGCTGTGCCAGATCAGAGCCTGGAGGAGTGTAACCATCGTTTTTGCCATGGGCGGTGCTGCTGGAATTCCTCAAAGTCCCGATCCCGTGAAATACAGTTCCGATACCTATCAGAGCCTGCTTAGCCCCTTCATCCAGCATGCCGACGTCATGCAGCTTTTTTGCCGTGCGAGAAGTGAGACTCTGAATCGCCAAGGTTTCATGACCAGTGTCCCCAAGCTGCTTTAGACACGCTTTCAAGACTGTTTCTGTATGGGAACTGCTGCGAGCGATGGAGTCCTCTGGGTCAATCTCTACAGCTTTCTGAGCTGTCTGCCATGACTCAAGCAAAGTCTGATGGGGCTCGAACTGCTTTTCAATGTCTGAGTCAATGGCCGCTTTTTCTGCTAAGACAAATTCGGTCAACCATTCATTCGTGGTGCTAATGGTGATGTGCTCTTCTTCCAGGCTCCTTGAGATATCTGCTACCAGCGATTCTAGAATTGCCGGGGTGCTCAGCGATCGCAGCCATTCAGGCTTGATTTCTGCTCTCATAATCATTCCAGTCAGGTTCTGCCCAGCCGTCTGCAAACCGCTCAACCCTTACAATCATTCTCTCTCCGCTGAAGAACAACCAGCCAACGCTACCCCCACTTGCGCCGATATCATCAATCTCCCAATGCTCAAGCGTTACTCCCTTGCTAGAGCCGCAGCAGCCAAGGCCACCCGAATACTCCACGAGCTTTTTATCGAAAGCTGTCAGACGGTCTAGTAATCGTTGGCGCTCGCCCTTCACTTTCGCGGACAATGCCGCCAACCCAGTTAGCCCGGCGTTGTTCGCCATGATTTCACTCCCCTCAGTCAGAACTGACTTTTTACAGGAGCCAACCGAAAATTTCGGCTGGATAGCTGGTGTCCGGTTTTGCCTAATCGTGCCGATGTCAGCAATGGGTCGAAGGCAGCCACTCGCTGCCGGCTACTTTTGCCCCAAGCTACCTGCTGAGACGGGCAGCTAACGGCCAAAAGCAGTCACTCAGCAGCCACTCTGATGAGATGTTTGCGTGTCATGACATCGAAATCAGTAATCGAAGTCATGCCCCAGCTCCTTCTGCATCCACTCTAGAAATCGTCTGACCCGCGGGAAGTTTGCATGCGCCCGCGGGAACACCAAGTGGTGTGCGGTGATGGGCGCACTCAATTGCGGCGCGACCTCTATCAGAGTTCCACGAGCCAGATAATCCTGCGCCAGAAGCGTGCTTTCCAGGGCGAATCCAAGGCCGTGGCTGGCAGCTTCCAGCGTCATGTAGGAGCGGTCGAAGCTCAGGGTGTAAGGCCTTTCCGGGCGTGACAGGCCATGTTGGGCGAACAATTGCGGCCACTTTATAAGCGTCGCCTCCGACAAAATCAGGTTGCAGTCCAGCAAATCCGCGACCGTCCGGATCGGGCGTTTTTTCAGGAGCCGGGGTGACGCCATGATCGCGATTTTCTCGTTACGAAGGGTCCGTACTTCGTAACTGGGCCAGTTGGGCATGCCGTGGCGGATGTCCACGTCAATCTTGTCACGACTGAAATGCAGCGACTCGTAGGAACACGAGAGGTTGAGCTGTATGTCGGGATGGCTCTGTCGAAACTGCTCCAGGCGCGGCATCAGCCACAACAGGCCGAAGCTGGGAGATGAGTGCAAACGCAAACAATCGAGGCTGACATCGCTGGTGGCGCGCTCGGTCGCCACCGCCAAGCTATGTAGGATGCCGGAGACCTCAGCGAGGTATTGCTCACCCACCGGCGTCAGAGTCACTCCTCTGGCCGTTCTCAGAAACAGTTGACGACCAATCATCGCCTCCAGTTTGGCCAATTGATGACTGACCGCCGACGGCGTCAAATCAAGGACTTCCGCCGCTCGCGCGACATTCCCAAAGCGCGCCGTCTGTTCAAAGGCCTGAATGGCTTTCAGGGGTGGCAGTACCGCAGGTGCATCGCCGGATGAACTCATGATTGTTGTTATTCCGTTGTAGGTTGCATAAGTCGGGCGTTGAGCCATTCAACCACTTGATATTCGCCATTGCGAGTGCTGAATTTTTTTCAGCATCGACTGACATTCGCCTTATTGCTCAGGCTCCCCCTGAAGAACAAGCTGAGTCAACGGGTCCTTACGGTCCGCCCCATAAAAACAATCATCAGAGGTACTCTTCCATGCTTCTTCAAGGCAAAGTCGCGATCATCACCGGTGCAGCGTCCGCTCGTGGCATTGGCCGCGCAACAGCGACCACCTTCGCGCATCAAGGCGCACGCGTCGTGATCTTGGATCTGGATGAATCCGCCGCCCGGGATGCTGCGGCTTCCTTGGGTGAAGGTCATCTGGGCCTAGCGGCCAACGTCGCAGACGAATCGCAGGTTCAACGGGCTGTCGCCACCATCATCGAGCACTTCGGCCGAATCGACATTCTGGTCAACAACGCCGGCATCACCCAGCCCCTCAAGACCCTCGATATCCGCCCCTCTGATTACGACAAAGTGCTGGACGTCAGCCTGCGCGGTACCCTCCTCATGTCCCAGGCAGTCATTCCGATGATGCGCCAGCAGTCGGGCGGCAGCATCGTGTGCATGTCCTCCGTTTCGGCACAACGCGGCGGCGGCATTTTCGGTGGCCCCCATTACAGCGCCGCCAAGGCCGGCGTATTAGGTCTGGCCAAAGCCATGGCACGGGAGCTGGGACCGGACAATGTCCGCGTCAACTCCATCGCCCCCGGCCTGATTCACACCGACATCACCGGCGGGCTGATGCAGGACGAACGTCGCCACGCCATCATCGACAGCATCCCGCTGGGACGCTTGGGTGAAGCTCAGGATGTCGCCAACGCCGCCCTGTTTTTAGCCAGCGACCTATCCTCGTACCTGACTGGCATCACGTTGGATGTGAACGGCGGCATGCTGATTCACTGATTACATCTGGGCGGGCCTGCGCGGCCCGTGCGGTTCTGGATCGACGATGCGCCGGGCTTGAATGCCTGGCGGTCAATAAAAATAAGAGATCAGACCATCATGACTACCCTGTCGCTCGAAGCGGTTTCGACCGTGCGCTCCTCCGCCTACCGTAAAACGGCCTGGCGCCTGATGCCGTTCCTAATGCTGTGCTACCTGTGCGCCTATCTCGATCGCGTGAACGTCGGTTTTGCAAAGTTGCAAATGATGAACGATCTGGCGCTCAGCGAAACGGTTTATGGGCTGGGTGCGGGCATGTTCTTCATCGGCTATTTCCTCTGCGAAGTGCCCAGCAACATAATGCTGCACAAGATCGGTGCCCGGGTGTGGATCGCCCGCATCATGATCACCTGGGGCATCATCTCGGCGCTGTTCGCCTTCGTTGAAACCGCGTGGCAATTCTATGCGCTGCGCTTTCTGCTGGGGATCGCCGAGGCGGGCCTGGCCCCGGGCCTGCTGCTGTACCTGACCTACTGGTTCCCGTCCTACCGCCGTGCCCGCATGACGGTGCTGTGGTTCATCGCCATCCCACTGTCGGGCATGGTCGGCGGCCCGCTGTCCGGCTGGATCATGAACCACTTTGCCGGCGTGCATGGCTGGGCCGGCTGGCAGTGGATGTTCGTGCTGGAGGCTGTGCCAACGGTGGTGGTCGGGCTGCTGGTGCTGAGTTACCTCAAGGACGGCGTGCACCAGGCCAACTGGCTCAACGACGAAGAAAAGGCGCTGATTACCCGGGAACTGACAGAGGACAACCAGCAGAAAGTCACCCACGCGTCTGTGGGCGAGTTCATTCGCGACCGCCGCCTGTGGTTGCTGGCCAGCATCTACTTCTGCGTAGTGATGGGCCAGTACGCAATCACCTTCTGGCTGCCGACGCTGGTGCGCAACGCCGGGGTTTCCGACCCGCTGCACATCGGTTGCCTGACCAGCCTGCCCTACCTCTGCGCAATCGTGGCGATGCTGCTGGTCGGACGTAGCGGCGATAAACATCGCGAACGCCGCTGGCACCTCATCGTGCCAATGATCGCTGGTGCCATCGGGCTGAGCCTGGCGGCATTGATGGGCGGCAATATGACGCTCTCCATCCTCAGCCTGTGCCTGGCCGCCTCCGGAATCCTGTCTGCCACGTCGCTTTTCTGGATGTTGCCCACCACGCTGCTAGGTGGAGTCTCCGCTGCCGCGGGCATCGCGGCGGTCAACAGCTTCGCCAACCTCGCAGGTTTCTGCTCGCCTTATCTGATCGGCTGGATCACCACGACCACCGGTTCCAGCGCCATCGGTATGTATCTGATCACTGGCGTGCTGCTCGCCGGTGCCACCCTGGTGCTGCGAATTCCCGCCGCCTTGGTCAATCGTTGATTCACAGGAGTATTCACCATGACTGCCAATCCTTCATGCGTTATCACCGGGACGCTCAAGCAGCGTGCCCATAACATCCGCCGCCACGCTTTGCGTATGGGGCAAGTTCAGGGTCAGGGCTACGTCGGCCAGGCTCTGGGCGCAGCCGACCTCCTGGCCGTGTCCTACTTCCATGCGCTGAGCTATCGCCCGGAAGATCCGGAATGGGAAGCTCGGGATCGTTTCTATCTGTCCATCGGTCACTATGCCATAGCCCTGTACGCCGCCTTGATCGAAGCCGACATTATCCCGCTCGATGAGCTAGAAACCTACGGTGCGGACGACAGCCGCTTACCCATGTCGGGCATGGCCGCCTACACCCCAGGCATGGAAATCACCGGTGGCTCGCTTGGCCAGGGCTTGGGCATTGCGGTCGGCGCCTGTTTGGGCCTCAAGCGCAAAGGCTCACTCTCCTTCGTCTACAACTTGCTTTCCGACGGCGAGTTGAACGAAGGCTCGACCTGGGAAGCCGTGATGTCGGCCTCACACTGGAAGCTGGATAACCTGATCGCCATCGTCGACGTCAACAATCAGCAAGCCGACGGCTACTCCAGTGAAATCCTGTCGTTCGAGCCCATTGTCGATCGCTGGCAGGCGTTTGGCTGGTTCACCCAGCGCGTCGATGGCAATGATCTGGAGGCGCTGGTCAGCGCGTTCGATGCCGCGCGGAATCATCCTGGTACTCAGCCACGAGTGATCATATGCGACACCAAAATGGGCAAAGGCGTGCCCTTCCTGGAAACCCGCGAGAAGACGCACTTCATCCGCGTGGAAGAACATGAATGGGACCTGGCACTGAGCAATCTTGAAGAAGGAAAAAACCAATGAATAAAGTTGCCAACACGCCGATTGCCGAACCGACCAAGAAGCGTCTGACCACCTCGGCGATGATCGCCTCGATTGCTTCTGAAGGCCAAGCCACGAAATCCGCGCCTTTCGGGCACGCCCTTGCGGCTCTGGCAGATCAGCGTCAGGACATCGTCGGGCTGTCCGCCGACCTGTCCAAGTACACTGACCTGCACATTTTCGCCAAGGCACATCCGGACCGGTTCTATCAAATGGGCATGGCCGAACAATTGCTGATGAGTGCGGCCGCGGGGATGGCCCGGGAAGGCTTCGTACCTTTTGCCACCACCTACGCCGTGTTTGCGTCGCGCCGCGCATATGACTTCATCTGCATGGCGATCGCAGAGGAAAACCTCAACGTCAAGATCGTCTGCGGCCTGCCCGGCCTCACCACCGGTTACGGCCCAAGCCATCAGGCCACCGACGATTTGGCAATCTTCCGGGCCATGCCCAACCTCATGATCGTCGACCCCTGTGACGCTCTGGAAATCGAACAGGCCGTACCAGCGATCGCCGCACATCAAGGACCGGTGTACATGCGTTTGTTGCGCGGCAACGTACCGCTTGTGCTAGACGAGTACGGCTACAAATTCGAGATCGGCAAAGCCAAGACCCTACGCACTGGTAACGATGTACTGATCATATCTACCGGCCTGATGACCATGCGCGCACTGGAATCAGCCAAGGAACTACAAGCGGACGGAGTCGATGTCGCCGTGCTGCACGTACCGACGATAAAGCCGCTGGATGAGCAAACCATTCTTGCCGAGGCAAGGAAGTCGGGGCGGCTGGTGGTAACAGCAGAAAATAGTTCAATTATCGGCGGTCTCGGCGAGGCCGTTGCCGGGGTGCTGCTGCGCAACGGCGTGGCGCCAGCCTTCCGGCAGATCGCCTTGCCTGACGCGTTCCTCGATGCCGGCGCCTTGCCAACGCTGCATGATCGCTATGGCATTTCCACTCAAGCCATTTGTGCTCAAATCAAAGCCTGGCTTTGACCGCGACTGAATAGCGGCGCTAGCCTGCTTCAAGGATGTCCACATTGGGCTGTCGATTGCTGCCTGTAACGACAGGCGGCAATTCGCCCCCCTAGCCATCCTGGCGACGGTTCAGATCGCCTGCAACTGACCGGTCAGATCGAATGCAAACGGTGATCAGCATCGATGAAAATCATTGGCCAAGTGCAGGGTAATTTTCCAGCAGTGCTTGGTAAACGAGGGCTTTTCCCGTAGCAGAGGTGCTTTGGATATAGATCCCCTTCCGGCCCACGATCAACCCAATCACCGATCGACCATCCGTGCGCTTCGCTGCTGAGATCTTCCACTCTCTCAAATCGATGCCGGACGGTGATGGATAGTCCTCTGGGTGCGTGTGCCACTCCTGCCGTTTTGGCTAGCGATAAAATCGCTAACACGCTGAGCAAACTAAACTTAGAAATGTTGTTACTATGTCAAAGTAATTTACATGGCCTTGAAAAATCAGGAGGCACGTGAACAATCAGACACTTTTTGTTCAGTTACTCATCTGGCAAACCCGACGAACGGTCTCCCTCTTGGGATCAATCCCGGGTCATGTATTGCGATTATCCCGCTGGAGATATCTGGCAGATTTGCGGGTTGGACTGCCTATATGGCGACATGCTCGATGGGCAGATCTGATCCTAAGCCTCGTCATCCCACGTTGTCTGAGTGCTTTCCGATCACTACGGTTTGGATATCTTGCCTGCTGCTTTACAGGCCTTCCGATCAGCTTCAGCGTTCGCCCCAAGCTCCTCGGCAAGAAGATCAATTAGCCCACGGACGGACGGAAGCAATCCGCGTTTGGAGGGGTAGACAGCATGAATTAACCCGCTAGGAGGTCGATACGCCGGCAACACCTCCACTAGCATGCCAGCCTCTAGATCATGTCTCACCATAACCTCTGGCATCTGGACGATCCCGACACCCTGGACCGCAGCTCGATGTAATGCATCTAGGTCAGCGGTGACAAAGCGTGGTGTATGAGGTACCTCTACTCGATCCCCAAAGGGATCGATAAAGGCCCAGCGGTGGTCGCGGTTGGCTGGAGCCAGGTCCATGCTCGGTAGACCAATCAGATCGCCTGGCGCTTCCAATTCAATGTCTTCAACCAGTGAAGGCTTCGCCACAAGCTTCTGGTAGCTTTCGCCGAAGACTTTAAGGAATAGGTTTTCGTCTTGAAGTGGTGGAAAGCGCACTCGCAAGGCAATGTCGAAGCCCTCCCCCAGAACGTCTACTCTCCGGTTCGTGCTCTCTACTTGGATCTGCACCTTCGGATGGGCAACCATGAATTTCGCCATGGCATCACTCACGCCCATAGCTGCTAACGCAGGCGGACAGCTGACGCGTATCAAACCATGAGGCTCGGACCGCGACTCCTCGATGACCTTCTCGGCAGCATCTGCCTCAACGAGCATGGCGACGCAGTGGCGATAGTAGTCCTGGCCAATCTCAGTTACGGTGAATTTGCGGGTGGACCGCTGGATCAGACGTACACCCAGCCGCTCCTCGAGGGCCAGAACTCGACGGCTTAGCTTGGACTTTGGGATGCCAATCTTTCTGGCGGCCGCGGCAAAACCTTTGTGTTCAACCACTTGGGCAAAGAAGTACAGCTCATTGAAATCGAACACTGGTGTGATCCGGGCAGGAAAGGACGGTCTCATTATTACATAGACGTCCTCACTGCCCTGAAAGAAGCGATTCCAAAACCTAATTGTCCAGCTAGCTATCCGGGATGGGCAGGTAGCAACCTGCGAAAAACCTTAGCGATAGAGGTTTTTCCGCAGTTGTTGCGTTCAACGATCAGCGTTGTGCGCTCTTCAAGACCTAGACTCACATTCTGGAGCAGCTTGAAATTCTCAATCTCGACTCGTTCGATCCGCATGATTTCCCTGCCCTGAAAGCGCTTGGCCATCACTGTAGATCGAAGCTTGTCGTAGTCAAAAAAATGAGTATCCCACCTCACTTCCTACCCGCCTTTCGGGCGCTACGAGGGTAACTGAATACATTCAGCCAACAGTCCCGAAAAACAGAAAGTCCGCTAGGTCAGTGCGTTCAGCGAGTAGATTTGACAATCCCAAGGCCACAACATTGGCTTTGACACATTCATAAAAGTCATTAATAGCGGCAAGAATATCCGTTTGTATCATGCCTGAAGGTCCGAGATCATCGGTGTCACTGCTGCTTAAGGGTCGATTCAATCATGTCTCGGCAGCAACAGTTCAACGCATCCGTGATTAGTTTCCTACAAGAGGCCATCCCCTGATGATCGCCCAGCTCTCGACCAATGCACCTGCGGCAGATTATTCCGCTTTCCTCGACGCCCTGCGTGCCGCCGGCTTCCGAGGCCAGTTCAGTGCCGATTACGCCACTCGTACGGTGCTTGCGACCGATAACTCGATCTACCAGCGCCTGCCCCAGGCTGCGGTGTTTCCGTTGGACGCAGACGACGTAGCGCGAGTCGCCGCGCTAATGGCCGAGCCACGCTTCCAGCAGATCAAGCTGACCCCGCGGGGCGGCGGCACAGGTACCAACGGCCAGTCGCTGACCGACGGCATCGTCGTCGACCTATCGCGACACATGAACAAGATCCTCGAAATCAACGTTGAGGAACGCTGGGTGCGGGTCCAGGCCGGTACTGTCAAGGACCAGCTCAACGCCGCGCTCAAGCCCCACGGGCTGTTCTTCGCCCCGGAATTGTCGACCTCCAACCGCGCCACCGTCGGCGGCATGATCAACACAGACGCCAGTGGTCAGGGCAGTTGCACATACGGCAAGACGCGCGACCACGTGCTGGAACTTGACACCGTACTGCTCGGCGGCGAACGCCTGCACAGCCAGCCGATCGACGACGCGGCGCTGGACAAGGCTTGCGCGCGCGCAGACCGCGTGGGTGCCATTTACCGTATGGCACGTGAAATTCAGGAAACCAAAGCTGATCTGATCGAGACCATCTTTCCGAAACTCAACCGTTGCCTGACCGGCTACGACTTGGCGCACTTGCGAGATGACCAGGGCCGCTTCAACCTCAACAGCGTACTGTGCGGTGCCGAGGGCTCGCTGGGCTACGTGGTCGAAGCCAAGCTGAATGTGTTGCCAATTCCGAAATACGCCGTACTGGTGAACGTGCGCTACGCCAGCTTCATGGACGCGCTGCGTGACGCTAATGCGCTCATGGCCAAAAAGCCGCTATCGATCGAGACGGTGGATTCGCGAGTACTGTTGTTGGCGATGAAGGACATCGTCTGGCACAGCGTCGCCGAATACTTCCCGGAGAATCCCGAGCGCGCGACCCTGGGTATCAACCTGGTGGAATTCTGCGGTGACGATCCGTCCGAAGTGAATGCGCAGGTGGCGGCGTTCGTCGGGCACCTCCAATCTGACAACAGCGTCGAGCGCCTCGGCCACACCCTAGCCGAAGGCGCCGAGGCGGTCACTCGCGTGTACACCATGCGCAAGCGCTCGGTAGGCCTGTTAGGCAACGTCGACGGCGAAGTGCGCCCACAGCCCTTCGTAGAAGACACCGCAGTGCCACCGGAGCAACTGGCCGACTACATCGCCGAGTTCCGCGCGCTGCTCGACGGCTACGGCCTGACCTACGGCATGTTCGGCCACGTCGATGCGGGTGTGCTACACGTTCGCCCGGCACTGGACATGAAGGACCCGGCGCAAGCCGCGCTGGTCAAACCGATCTCCGACGCGGTGGCGGCGCTGACCCACAAGTACGGGGGTCTCCTCTGGGGCGAACATGGCAAGGGCCTGCGCTCAGAGTATGTACCGGACTTCTTTGGCGAACTGTACCCTTCTCTTCAGGCGCTGAAGGGCGCGTTCGACCCACACAACCAACTCAACCCAGGCAAGATTTGCACTCCACAAGATAGTGCAGAAAGCCTCATCAAGGTCAACGAAGCGCCTATGCGTGGAGACCTAGATCGAACCATCGATGAGCGCGTATGGCAGAGTTTTGGAAGCGCGGTGCACTGCAACGGGAATGGAGCCTGCTACAACTACGACCCCAACGATGCTATGTGCCCATCATGGAAAGCTACCCGGGAGCGCCAACACTCTCCGAAAGGTCGTGCATCGCTGATCCGTGAATGGCTGCGCCTCCAGGGCGCTGCGGATATCGACGTTCTTGCGGCAGCACGTAACAAGGTCTCCTGGCTTAAAGGATTACCAGCACGACTGCGCAACAATGCTGGACGCGACCGCGGTGAAGAAGATTTTTCTCACGAAGTCTACGACGCTATGGCTGGCTGCCTGGCATGTAAGTCGTGCGCCGGACAGTGTCCGATCAAAGTCAACGTACCCGACTTCCGCTCGCGGTTCTTGGAGCTTTACCACGGTCGATATCAGCGTCCGGTGCGTGATTATCTGATTGGCTCGCTTGAGTTCACCATTCCATACATGGCCTACACACCAAGGCTGTACAACGCGGTGATGGGTTCCAAATTCGTCAGCCGCCTGCTAGAGAAGCAGGTTGGCATGGTCGACAGCCCGCTGATCAGCCGATTCAACTTCCAGGCAACACTGACTCGCTGCGGCGTGCGTGCTGCCAGCGTGCGCATGCTGAGCAAACTGACCTTGGAAGAGCGCGAGCGTAGCATCGTGTTGGTGCAGGATGCCTTCACCCGCTATTTCGAGACGCCGCTGCTGGCTGCGTTCATCGAGCTGGCCCACCGCCTGGGTCACCAGGTGTTCCTGGCGCCGTACAACGCCAACGGCAAGCCGCTGCACGTGCAAGGCTTCCTCGGTGCCTTCGCCAAGGCGGCTATCCGCAACGCCACCCAGCTCAAAACCCTGGCCGACTGTGGCGTGCCGCTGGTGGGCTTGGACCCGGCGATGACCCTGGTTTACCGACAGGAGTACAAGAAGGTGCCTGGCCTGGAGGAGAGCCCGCAGGTGTTGCTGCCACAGGAGTGGTTGGTGAATGTGCTACCGGAGCAGGCGCCGACCAAGCCAGGCAGTTTCCGACTGATGGCGCATTGCACCGAGAAGACCAACGTGCCGGCCAGTACCCGGCAGTGGGAACAGGTGTTCGCTCGGTTGGGGCTGAAGTTGGTGACCGAGGCGACGGGCTGCTGCGGTATGTCCGGGACTTACGGGCACGAAGCGCGCAATCAGGAGACTTCGCGGACCATCTTCGAGCAGTCCTGGGCGACCAAGCTGGACAAGGAAGAGGAGGCGCTTGCGACCGGGTACTCATGCCGCAGTCAGGTGAAGCGGATGACGGACAAGAAACTAAGACATCCGCTGGAAGTGGTGCTGGAGGTTACCGAAGCCTGACTATTCGTGTCCGGTACTTGGACTACCAATGACCAGGAAGAGCAGTTATCTGCGGAAGGCAACTTAGAGTCGGATGCGGTCCTATCGAAGGACAGCTTCCGACCCCAAGCAGACACCGCCCAAAGCTGAGTTGCCAGCGCCATCGCCGCAAGCCGGAAACCAAAGGATTACCACTAAACTCCTTCACACTTGCGAAAGCCGAGCTTGCCGGCGCCGGCCCCAATATCCAGCGTTCGCCGTGGGTCGGATGCTGTCAGTAGGGGGATGTGGGCGTAGGATGGAGGCTTTCCCATCAGTTCAGAAAGAGCCGCCCCTTATGAATGAATCCATGCGGACAACCGTGAAATGCCAAGACCCCGTTGATGGTTCTGGGGATTCCATCATTGACCTCCCGGACGATATCCTCGAACGCATGGGTGTCAAAATTGGTGATTCCCTAAGCATAGAACTGATAGACGGGAGCTTAGTGCTAAAGCCAATTCGTGATGCAAACGCCCAGCCCTAAGGCAGCTATCGACCCATTCACAGAGTCAGCTGCCCTCAAGGCGGACGCCTGCGACCGGCATTCCCGCCTCCCTCAGCGCTTAGCACTAAGGAGAGCAAGTGCAATTCCTCCCAGCACAATCAGGGAGGCGGCCACCATTCGAGTAGAAAGTGGCTCGCTGAGCAGTACCACTCCCGCAACCGAGGCAAGCACCGGAACGCTCAGCTGTAGCGTTGCGGCCGTCTGCGCGCGAATCCGTTTCACGACCGCGTACCACACGATGTAACCTGCCCCGGAGGCAAGAACTCCTGAAGCAATAGCGTAAATGGCCCCCGCCGGAGTGATATGCAGACTTGCCTTGGCAAGTCCTATTGCAGCGACAACTACCATTGGTGGCAGGCTGCGCAGGAAGTTTCCTGCGGTAACCTGGGCAGGGCTTTCTGAGCGTTTACCCAATACCGAGTAGCAGCCCCAGGCAATGCCGGAAACTGCCATGAACAGCGCGCTCTCAAGATCTGGCGCACTGCCACCTGGGGCGAGCAGTACGACAAGGCCAGAGAACGCCATCAACATTCCCAACACCACCCAAATTTGAAGCTTCTCCCCTCCTCTCATGCCCAGAGCGAACATCGTGATCTGCACGGCGCCAAACAAGATCAGTGCACCTCCGCCTGCGTCTAGTTGCACATAGGCAAGCGAGAATAGATACGCATACACGAATAGATAGAAACCACCCCGCCAAGTTCCGTTGGGGGAACCGGTTTTCATGGGTTTGAGACAGAGCGGCAGCAGAGCAAGTGCACCGCCCAGCAAACGAATAGCGGTGAAAGAGTCAGGGTCGATATCGCCCCCCCTTAGCGCCAAACGACAAAAGACAGAATTCGCTGCAAAGGCGATCAAGCTGAAGATCGTCGCGGCAATCAACAGCCATGACTGCTCGCTGGTCTGTTGCGCACCATTTGCACTTCTCATATAAGTCCTGTCCTCCCGTTATCTTTCAGTGAGGTATAGCAGGTGAGTTCAGAAGCCTCGATTCGCAATTAGCAGTACTCCCGCTATAAGAAATGCAATACCAATCAACGGCACAAGTAGGTCCTGAGTGGCGATGCGACCTGCGCCAAACACATCCACTAGCAAGGCAACGAGCACTTGGCTTGCAATCAAAACTGACGCCGTTGTTGCAGGTCCCAAACGCTGATAGCCAAGGAGACTGGCAAATACACAAAACGATCCCAGTACGCCTGGCAACAAGTGCCAGTAGCGGAGCCCATTTAAGGCTTCACTGATGCCAGATAGCCCAGATTTGCCAACTAGCAGAAGCAGTAGAAGCATAAAGCCGACAGCTGAGTTGATTAACAGCGCAATGAGGGCAGTGGATACGCCTCCCATGATTTGCACCATCAGCAAGTTTTGCGCGACTAAAGCTGCACCTGCCGCAATGAGTAGCCCCAAGATTATAAAGGTCATGGCATTGAGATCACCGGTTAGTCGGCAGGGCGAGCATCCAGCTTCAATTGGAGGAAGGTCAGATCAAGCCAAGTGCCAAATTTCACCCCCACCTCTTTCAAGGTACCAGCATGCTCGAATCCAAGCCGTTCATGCAGACGAATCGAGGCAACGTTTTCCGCCTCTATGCCTGCCACCATGACATGCTTACCAATGCTGCGTGCCCTGTCTATGAGAGCCATCAGCAGGTGCTTGCCGATGCCATTGCCACGTTGATCAGCACGAACATAGATAGAGTGCTCAACGGTATGACGGTAGCCATCCCACGCCCTCCAATCACCAAAGGATGCGTAGCCCAAAACGCTGTTATCAGGATCGATGGCTACCAATACCGGGTAGCCCGCTCTCGCTCGATCAGCAGCCCAAGCCCGGCGGTTGTCAGCATCTGCCTTTACGTCATTCCAGATGGCAGTAGAGTGCTCCACCGCCTCGTTGTAGATGGCAGTGATCCCCTCAATATGGCTTTCTGCTGCGTTTACAATTTCCATGGCAAACCCTCAGTCTACGGCGTCACTATGATGGACAGACTGTGACACCATAGTAGACGATTTGGCAATATATTTTACTCGCAGAACCGAACAAAGTCCGACAGATTGCTCATGGAATCTGGTAATGCGCGGTCAACCCGGCTCAACGCCGTTGTGGCGGCATTCCTATCGTACTACTATAGTGTCACCCCTACCTTCTGAAGCGAATTCCTTGATGAGTAATGACATTGACCTGCAAATTGGCGATAGGGTGAGGATCGAGCGAGAAAGCCGTGGATGGTCTCTAACAGACCTGGCAGCCAAGGCTGGTGTATCGAGGGCGATGATCTACAAGGTAGAGCGTGGAGAAAGCAGTCCAACAGCCAACCTGTTGGGGAAGCTTTCCGGCGCCTTCGGCCTGAGCATGTCTACACTCATGGCGCGCGCGGAACTGCGCCAGGGGAAGCTACTCCGAGCAGCAGATCAACCGCTTTGGATTGACCCCGATACCGGATACGAGCGCAGGCATGTCTCTCCACGCTCCGAAATGCCGCTGGATCTCGTTCAAGTGAAGCTACCGGCGGGTAAACAAGTACCGATGCCGGCATCCGCCTATGCGTTTTCACGGCAGCTGATATGGGTAATTAAAGGAGAGCTAGTATTTACGGAGGGCACCGTGCAACACCGCATGAGCGAAGGTGACTGCCTAGAGTTAGGTCCGCCTACAGATTGCGCATTTTTCAACGACAGCAGTGATCTATGTGTTTATGCGGTCGTCGTTCTTAAAGTCGCCTGATTGCTGTCACTCTCTGAACACGCAGGAGAGTGCTCGCTTCCGGTATAGGCAGAGTGAAAAAGCGGCGCGAGACGCTTGGCCAGAAAAATCAGATTTTGCGTCCTACGTAAATTCTGGATTACATGAACAGCCAATCTTCTCAAGATTGAAAGTACACCCGCGCCCCTCAAGAATCAATTGGATTTTCACACAGCCTGGATCAATAGCTACCATGAAGTGTTCGCGCCGTAGGATATCATCTACTTACTTCTGCCAGCGTGTCTAGCAGGGCGAGACGACCTAAATTGTTGACAGCCATTCAGGCACCACGCAGATCAAATCATGACGGTTTTTTCATTCACCCAATTTTCACAAACAGCCAGCCACACTCAAGCTTCCCTACGTGATAGACCTTGGCCTCCTAGCAGCGGGCTTTCTTTTGCGTTAAAAAACTGTTGATGATCTATTTAGCAAGCCGCAAAAAGCTCGTTCTAACGGCAATATTCCTGTGCCCAGAAGGCAGGCATTCGCTACAAACGCTAGCTTGGTTGACCCCGCCCCTTCTCGTATCATCAGCCCTCCCCACCTGGAATGATCTTCGTGAAGCCGCCACCTGGAAGTGCCCCTCCGATCCCTGCTGTTACCAATGACCCGAAGTGGGATGTCGGCGAGGCTGTCAGCCAGCTTTCCTGGGACGACTTGCGGATCATCAAGACCCTGAGTGACTGCGGCAGCCGCGCCGACACCGCCAAACAGCTTGGCATTAATGTTTCCACGGTCTCGCGCAGGGTCAAACAGGTCGAGACGGCGCTCGGGGTTGCGCTGTTCGATCATCGCAAGGCCGGATATCTGCTCACTGCCGAAGGTGCAGAGTTGCGGGAGCTAGCCGAACGGGTCGAACTGGACATCGTAAGCGTCACCCGCAGGGTTTCCCGTGCTGGTCAGGGCCCGCTGGGGAAACTGCGAATCACCACCAGCGACTCGCTGCTGCTGTACTTTCTCACGCCGATCATCGCGGATTTCAAGGCCCTCAATGAAGGGATCACCATTGAAGTGTTGGTTGGCAACCAGACGTTAAGCCTCGCGAGGGACGAGTCGGACATCGCGGTGCGAGCAACGCGAAAACCGGCAGATACTCTGGTGGGTCGCAAGCTCGCCAACATCGCTTGGGCACCCTTTCGCAGCGTCAAGCACGCGGGGATTGCCGATCCCTTCGCTGCCGGACAGTCGTGGGTATCCTACTCGGGAGGGCTGTGCGGTTTGAAGGCAACGAGCTACGTCGAATGTCGCGTGCCCCCGGAGCACATTTCCTACCGCACCGATTCAGTTGCGGCAGCAAGTGCCGCCATTGCGGCGGGCCTGGGTTTTGGCTTCCTCCCCTGCATGCTGGGCGACATTACCCCAGGATTGGTTCGGGTCGGCCCGGTGGTGCCGGAGCTTCAGGATGAGCTGTGGCTGCTTACCCACCAGGACATCAGGAAGTCCTGGCGAGTGAAAGCATTCATGACGTTCTGTGCAGCTGCCGTAGCAGACCTCAAACCGCTGGTCGAAGGTCAGCAGGCTATCCCGGTTCCCTAATTGAAACCGGGACAGCCGGTCTTTCGGCCTGGGCGCCGATCACCGCACGACACACGATCTCGATTAGCTGGGGACGCTGGGCGAGCCGCGACACACCGATGATATTGCTGGCCGCCTGCGGACGCTCTGTACCGTACGCCGCCTTGCGTACCTTGCCGACAACGGCAAAGGCCGCGTCCATGTCCAACACATACAGTGTCTCTTCAACAACATCCTGCATCGTGGCGCCATACAGGGTGAGCAACTTGGCGATGTTGTCGTAAGAAACCCGCATCTGTTCGCCCATCGACGAGAAATCGCTCGGACGACCGTCAGCATCCAGTGGCGCCGGCGCTACCAGATTGCCCTCTTCGTCATGGTTGAATTGTCCCGAGATGAAGATCTCGTTCCCAACTCGCCGCGCCTGCGGATAGCCGTAGCCCTCTTCCCATGGAACGCCCCAGTAGGCGGTGTCGTCGTTGAAAGGTCTTGATGCAGCCATTGGAATCTCCCTAGCGAAAAATGGATCGACCTGATCCGATTGGCCGAGATCCTAGCATCGGATTGGACGAGATCTGCGGTGCATTAATGCAACGCTAAGGGCGCAAAAGTGCGCCACCGCTTCGCTGATTGATTCGCTATCTTCTGCTGGCACTCGGCGACAACCCGCCGCAAAAAAAATCTCGCCACCGTTCAGCAAAAGGGAAGAACAATGAGCAATCCACACACTGAAGTCCTGACCCCGCTCAACAGCCAACTGATCTTCATCGATCAGCAACCGCAAATGGCTTTTGGCGTGCAGAGCATTGACCGGCAGACGCTGAAGAACAACACCGTAGGCCTGGCCAAAGCGGCCAAGATCTTCAATGTGCCCACCATCTTCACCACGGTAGAAACCGAGAGTTTCTCCGGGCATACCTACCCCGAACTGCTCGCGGTCTTCCCTGACGCTCCGTTGCTTGAGCGCACGTCGATGAACTCCTGGGACGATCAGAAGGTGCGTGACACGCTAAAGAAGAACGGTCGGAACAAGATCATCGTTTCGGGTTTGTGGACTGAGGTCTGCAACACCACCTTCGCACTCTCCGCCATGCACGATGCAGGCTATGAGATCTACATGGTTGCCGATGCCTCCGGTGGCACGACCAAGGAGGCTCACGACTACGCCATGCAGCGCATGATCCAGGCAGGCGTGGTGCCGGTGACCTGGCAACAGGTACTGCTGGAGTGGCAGCGCGACTGGAAGAACCGCGACACCTACGATTCTGTGATGGAACTGGTTAAGGAGCATTCCGGCGCCTATGGCATGGGCGTCGACTATGCCTACACCATGGTGCACAAAGCGCCAGAGCGCGTCCAGCACGGCCCCACCCTGGCACCTGTAGCCGCATCGATCTGAGATCTCCTCAGCCCCAGGCTTGGTTTATCAACAAGCAGGGGCTGGCACGAGCTGGTCCGGGCTAGACAATCAAGACGGCGTCTACTGAGGCTTTAGCAGAGGCATCAGCTATGCCGTGCTGCCCGGATCAAACCATCTTCAGATTTTTCAGGATGAATTGATCCCCATGAACAGTGATAACGGCATCGTTATAGCCACCGTCGCGATTCCGTCGACGGGGCGGCTCAAACCCTGGCAAGTAACAACGGCCAAGCGAATGATGTTGGATCATCTGGATACCGGCATATCGGTCACCGAACTGGCCGAAGCCTGCGGACTGTCGCGCAGCCATTTCTCGCGATTGTTCAAGGAATCCACACATGTCTCACCGCAGCAGTGGTTGCGTGAGCAGCGGCTCAGGAAGAGTAAAGAATTGCTGGAGGCATCGACGATGATGCTCGCCGAGATCGCCCTTGAGTGTGGCTTCTATGATCAGCCACATTTCTGTCGGACGTTTATGCGATCCGAAGGTACGACGCCCCAGGCATGGCAGCAACAGGCCAATTTGGCTGGTTGAGCTAATTCTAGCCTTGCCCGACCAAGCAAGCATCACCTGCACCTTCCTGGGTATTCCGACTCGCACAGTCGAACTCTGCCTCCGCCCGCGTGGGATAGTTCAAAGCCAGTCGTGTTTTGCCATGGGTATCGTAGAGGTCGTAGCCAGCGCCGATGGCAGCCGGGACACCTATACGGCGAGGAAATTGCTCTTTCTCTTGGGGTACGGCGGGAACTACAACAAAGCGTGTCTGCATGACCATCCCTCTTCGCAGCAGTCCTTTAGTATTAGTTCCGCTATGTGAAAGCATCAAGGAAACTCGTGGCGGACTGGCCATGAAATGTCCCGAGATGATTGAAAATCCTGGTACAGGCGATACGAGCTAGGCTGTCCTGATGGAGATGTATTCAGGGAGGCAAGGATGCGACATCGTGAATCAGTATTCTGGGCTTGGGCAGATCCGAGTCTGGAACACCATTCTTATGAAGAGGTGCTCGCGGACGGAGCACGACTGGATGTCCAGGTCAGGCTTTCTCGTACCGGCGACACGCAATTGTTCATTGGGATCTATGAGCGCTCCGGCTTGGCGCGGACTGAAGAGGCTTACGCCAAGCGGCCTGGGGAGACGGTTACGCGGGCGATGGCATGGGGCGCCGGCAGAGGACGTGCCTTGGCTGAGATTGGAGCAGAAAACGGTGGTGCTAGCTTCCGCCAGAAATTGAAATAGGTCAGTGTGGATGGCAAATCAGATTACAGAGCTTGATGCGCACTTGGAGCTGCTTGCCCATATAGCGGACCAGCTTGAACAGCAAATCGCGCCTTGCCCCACTACGCGACCGATGCTCATCGCCTGGTTGACTGAATGGATTCGAAGCCCTGAAGCGTTGAGCGAAATCAAGCGCGAGCTGCCTCGTCTTCCACAAGTGCTGAAGTCGGCGTATAGCGATTGGAGTCACATGGGTGGCGACCACTAAGTCGTCGCCGCCACCTTAACCCGAGTCTTAAGCTACCTGCCGTTCAGCAGGCTGCTGATTAGTTGCAAGGCACCGGGCGCGTCCCACGCCCCATGCCAGGGCCCGAGTCATTGACTCACCTGGGCGCGATAGGAAAGCCTCTTCATACATTGCCATACCCGCTCCGGCATAAACCCCAATGAATAACTGAGTGGCACCTGTACGCGACAGGCGCACCTGAACATCCATGGTAGTGCCATCGTCCAGGGCTTCATCGTGAGACCTGTGGTGAAGCGTTGGATCTGACCATTTCCAGAAAACGTCACCGCGAATCCGCATGCCGACCTCCTTCGACTTTAGTCTTATTTGTGGGGTGCTCTCACCATAGCGCAGCGAAGCGGCTGCACTATTACCGGCGAGCGGATTATGCAGCGTCAGTATGACAGGATGTGACGAGCGATCATGACTGCTCTCGCCATGCGAGACAAAAGTCTCGGAATCGGTGCGGAAACTACTGAGGAAAAATGCTCGTCAGATTTATCGAGCGACACCCAGCCGCATGGTGCTCCGCGCTATTTCATGTGCAGTCCACTCATCCTACGGCAGATATGCGCCAGGGGGCTCGAAAACTCTCCTCGCCCGCAAGCACATATCTCCTCACTAAAGTGCCGCAGAAAATCGATCCCTCATACCACTCCCCATTCGCCCTCTATAGCAGCTCTACCCTTCCCCAAGGAAAGCAATCTCTCTGCTCGACTCGCTCCGCCCTGCCCGCCAGACGCCGTCTAAACCAAGCATGAAATGCGCATATTCACAAAAAAAATCTTTGCCGGGTTTTCTATGCCGGGGCGACCCCCAATAAAACTGGGCTATAGATATGAAATTTTATGACAAATTGTGTTTTTGAGCGCAAATAAGCATACCAAGGCATATAGTAAAGGTGCGTTTTTTGGCGCAAATACACAATTGGTGGCTACATCGGTAGCCCGGACCTCGACAAAGACAAGAACTGAGGCTGTAACCCATGCTCATCCACTACCCTGATTTTGGTAGCGATCACCCCTCCCCATTTGAGTCCGCATCCAAGGAGGTCCAGCCATGCTGACCATCCTGGGCTTTTCAATGGTGTGCAGCTTCATGTACCTGATCATGACCAAGCGCATGACAGCGCTGATCGCTCTCATACTGGTCCCGATACTGTTCGCTTTCTTGGGAGGATTTTGGTCGGACCTGGGTCAGATGATGCTCGACGGCATCAAAAATCTCGCTCCAACGGGTGTGATGCTCACCTTCTCCATTCTCTACTTCGGGATCATGATCGACACGGGACTATTCGATCCGTTGGTTCGCTTCATTCTGAGGATCGTCAAAGGCGATCCTCTGAAGGTCGTCATGGGCACCACAATCTTGACGCTACTCGTGTCACTGGATGGCGACAGTTCGACAACCTACATGATTGCCATCGCAGCGTTCCTTCCGCTTTATCAGAAGCTAGGTATGAGCGTGCTCGGGCTCACCTGCGTGGTGAATATCGCGAGTGGCATCATGAACATCTCCCCTTGGGGTGGTCCAACTGCTCGGGCAGCAGCGGCATTGCAAGTCGACGCACAGGCGATTTTCCTGCCCATGATTCCGGCAATGGGCCTGGCGATCGTGACCCTGCTCATGACCGCGATGCTCATTGGTTTGCGTGAACGCTCGCGGCTGGGGGTCATTGATTTAGGGGATCATCACCACGGTGAACTTGCGCTGGGTAATGGTGATGCAGAAGCTTGTGCTGCCGCACGCCGTCCAAAAATGTTCTGGCCGAACCTACTGCTTACAACTGGCCTGCTTGTCTGCCTCGTCACGGGCTTGATGCCGCTACAGGTCCTGTTCATGGTGGCCTTCGGTATTGCTGTGATGCTCAACTATCCTCGCCTACAAGAACAGAAAGAGCGTATCGCTTCGCACGCCTCAAACGTTCTCGCGGTGACCGCTGTCATCTTCGCAGCGGGTATCTTCACCGGCATCCTTTCGGGCACCGGCATGGTCGAGTCGATGGCGAACAGCCTGCTTCGAGTGATTCCTGAAAGCTTTGGTCCTTACATGGCGCTCTTCACTGCGGTCATCAGCGTCCCGTTCACCTTCTTCATGTCTAACGACGCTTTCTACTTCGGCATTTTGCCAGTAGTCGCTCAAACTGCCGTCAACTACGGATTCACCACGCTCGAGATCGCCAGGGCATCGGTGGTCGGCCAACCTGTTCACCTTTTGAGCCCCTTGGTACCCTCACTGTACTTGCTCGTAGCACTCGCGAAGGTCGAACTGGGCGACCACCAGCGATTCGCTTTGAAGTGGGCATGCCTCTCTAGTTTCGCACTGCTTGTGGGCGGCATACTGTTTGGCGCCTTCCCTTTGTATAGAGGCTTGTGAGCCAAGCAAAATGAAAAAAGCCACCGATGTCCTTCGGTGGCTTTTTCACTTCAGCTCCAACAAAGCATGATCCGTTAGCCGCGCCTTACTCACCCTTGCTCGCTTCGTACCGCAGCCACATCTTCAGCACCGGTTCCGCACAGGCCATCACGACCACCAACCGCATTATTTGAATGGCCGTGACCATGCCTGCTGCCAGATGCAATGCTTCCGCGGTGAGATACATCTCAGTACTGCTCCCAGGCATCATTCCAAGCGCCAGTGTCGGCCTTGCGAAATCAGTCAGTGAACCAAGCGTCCAGGCGAAACCAAAGGTTCCGGCGATCATGCAGAGCGTGAACGCAAATACTTTCAACAGATACGTTGGCGCACGACTGAAAAACTGACGGTCGATGAAGCTACCCAGAGAGCAACCGATCATCAACTGTGCAAAGTGCCCGAAGTCTATGGGTAGCGCTGTGTGAAGATCGAAGCTAGCCGTTGCCAAGGCCGTTAATGCCAGCGGGCCGAACATCCACGGATTGGGCCAACCCACACGCCTCCAGGCGATTGCCGACGCCAGCCCGGCCAGCAGTATGGGAGCCACCCATTGCCAATCAGTCGCGAGTTGATGCCGGGATGCATTCGGAGAGGCGCCCGACAGAAAGAACATCACTGCGGGCACAGTCAGTACGATAACCACGATGCGAATGCTGTGCGCCGCGGCGATGTGACTTACATTAGCTTCGTAGCGCATACCAATCTGGACCATTTCAGCAAAATTTGCCGGCATGAACGCAAGATAAGCAGTAGTCAGATCCATACCGAGACGCCGCATTAAAGCGATACCGAGCAACGCTAGAAGCAGCGTGAGTAAGCCCGCAAAAAGCATCAACGGTAAATGAGCTGCAATGTCGGCCACCATAGACTGCGTAAGGTGCAATCCGATTGATGTTGCGATCAGCCACTGACCGACAGGCCGACCGTGTGGCACCTCAATGATCATCCAGCCAGTGCAGCGGACCACAATCATGATCAGCATGGGCCCAATGATCCAAGGCAGCGGCCAGTTCACGGACAACGCTAGCAAGGCGCCAGCCACGCCAACGAATGGTGTGGCCCACCAGAATTTGAAGTTCTTGATCATGGGCGTTGTTCGATCAAACCTTCCAGTACAGTTGCGCAGGATTGTCGACAAGGATCTGGCGTATCACCGCCTGATCGTCGACCCACTTCAACAGACAGTTGAGGGCACGCCCATTATCTTCGTTACGGAAGAGTTCGAGCTTGTCCTTGCTTCGTGTCGTACCGGCAGGTGGCATGGTGTGAGGGAAATCACTACCCCACAGAAGCCTATCGGGGCGGATGGCGACCAAAGCCTTGGCGAACTGCTCCACATCTGCATAGTCATCCTGGAGAGACACCCGATACAGCGCTGATAGTTTGACGTGGATCCGTCCTTCCCTCAGCAAAGAAACCATCTCCTCATAGCCCTCTTGGTGTAGGCCCTTGGCAGCATCGAGATGCCCGTAATGATCGAATACTACGGGTACCGGCAGCTTGCGTAGGGTTTGCGCCAGAGCCTTGATGGTTTCAAGGTTGGCGTACATCTGAATGTGCCATCCCAATGGAGCGAGGCGCTCAGCCAAGCTGTCCAAATTAGCGGATACTGCGGTGAGGTCAGCGCCACCTTTGACCTCTAGATTCAAACGCACACCACGAATGCCTGCTGCATGTAGCTCTGCCAACTTCGTATCTTCAATGCCCTCTTCAACCACTGCGACTCCTCTTGCACGTTGTGTTCCCAGCCGTGCGAGCGCGTCGGTCAAACAGCGATTATCAGTACCGTAGGGGCTCGGCTGAACGACGACGACACGATCGAGGCCTAGCGCCTTCAGGTGCTGTTCGAGGACGGTCACCGGCGATTTGTCAGGCATGTACGTGCGCGACTCTGCGTACGGAAACCGATCCGGGTCAAACACATGGACATGGCAGTCACAGGAGAGCGCTGGCAGCTTTTGCAGCGTGGCTGCATATGCCAGTGAACGTGACACGGCACTAATAGCAAAGCGTGGAGCGAGAATCGCCAACCCGGCAACGACAGGCAAAGCACGTAGAATCGAGCGTCTCGAGATCATCTTGTTGTTTCCTTTATTTGATGAACAGCGATGTCGTAAAAAAAGAGGCCGGTTCGCCAGGAGTGTGGGACTGGCGAAGCGACCTCAAAACGCAAAGGATTGGGGAGATGAATCAGTTGTTCAGCAGCTGCGCAGGCACATGTACCTCGCCACTCATGATGCGACGTGCTGAGCGACTCATGACGGCCTTGGACACTTTCCAAGTGCCTTGTTCCTGGTGAGCCTCGGCGCCCACGGCCAAGGTTCCTGAGGGGTGACCGAAGCGCACTTGCCGGCCAGCGGCATCAGGCACCAGAGCGCTCAACAGCGTACCCGGGATGACCGAAGCAACGGCAATGGCCACCGCACCAGTCCCAGTCATGGCATGGTGCAGCTTGCCCATTGAGAAGATACGGGCGTTCAAATCCAGGGTCGCTGGATCAATCGCTTCACCATTGGCCGCTACATAGGCGCTGGCCGGCGCGACGAAGGACAACTTAGGCGTGTGCGGACGCTCCGCCGTAGCTTGCTCCGGCGTGGCGGCCAAACCCATGCGCACCGCCGCATGAGCCCGAATAGCTTCGGCCTGCGCCAGCAGCACAGCATTACCGTTGACCTGAGCTTGCAGCTCATTACCTTGCAGGCCGAGGGCGGCGGCCCGGATGAAGATAGCCGGGTTACCGGCATTGATCAGGGTTGCTTCGACCTGTCCAACACCCGGAACCTCCAGCAAATCGATGGAGTTCCCAGTCGGGAACATGCTCCCACCGTCATCGTCACCGTCCCCACTGGGATCAATGAATTCCAGCTTCACTTCGGCGGAAGGGAACGACACGCCATCGAGTATGAAATCCCCCTCCTCCTGGGCGTGACCGTCCTTCATTGGCACATGGGCAACAATTTTCGCTCCGATGTTGGCCTGCCAGATCCTAACGACCGCATGGCCATCGCGGGGAGCGTCAATCAATCCTTGAGTAATGGCAAACAGCCCGACCGCGGACGTTAGGTTGCCGCAGTTGCCAGACCAGTCGATCACCGGGCGGTCAATGGCGACCTGACCAAAGCGATAGTCGACGTCACAGTCTTCTCGCTCCGAACGCGAAACCAGGACCACTTTGCTGGTGCTCGAAGTTGCGCCGCCCATGCCATCAATTTGTTGACCATACGGATCAGGGCTCCCCACGACGCGAAGGAGAATGCGATCCCGCAAAGCAGGTTCAGCCGGTAGCCAATCGGGCTGGAAAAAAACGCCCTTGCTGGTACCGCCGCGCATGTACACGGCTTTGAAAGACTGTTGGGACATGGTACGACCTCAGACTGGCTGGACATTGTTTGCGTTTATTCAAGCGCAAAGGCAATCTCAGATCAAGTAACAAATTCGTAGCTTTGTCGGGTCGCCACAAAATGAACAACCCTGTGTATATTCATCAGCATCACCATTGCTGAACGTCCCGCCATGACACTCGACCTCACAACCAGCCAACGCAAAGCGCTACGCGAGATCATCAATTACGTGCGTCGTGAACGCATCGCGCAAGGAACGCACCTGCCCGAATGGACTTTGGCAAAACTGATCGGTACGTCGCGCTCACCGGTCAAGGTAGCCTTGGAGTGCCTCGTGGATGCTGGTGTTATGCGCTATGACCGCAATCGGGGATACCACCTCGAAGGGGACGTTGATAACCTCCCTCATACGCTCAAGGTCCACTTGCAAGAGGTGGACGATCCTCTCTATCTGCGCTTGGCCGAAGCGCGCTTTGATGGATTGGTTCCCGATTCAGTGACCGAAGCGGATCTCACTCGACTTCTGGATGCCTCCAGAGCGGAGATTGGCAAAGTCCTGAGCCGCGCTCAAAGCGAGGGATGGGCTGAAAAGGAAGTGGGCTATGGCTGGAAATTCTTGCCCATGATCGACTCGCTGGAAGCCTATGACGATATGTACAGCCTGCGTCTGGCAATCGAACCGGCGGGTATCCTCAGCGCCCGCTTCACACCGGATATGGAGCAACTGCAAGGCTTGCGCCTGGAGCAGCAAGCCATCCTGGACGGCGGATATCAAACCATGACCAGCATTGAGCGCTTCGAGTCGAACGCGCGATTCCACGAAACCATTGCTCAATGGTCCGGCAACCGTTTTTCGTTGCAAACACTGCGTCGACTCGACCAAATGCGCCGGCTGGCCGAGTACCGGCAATCTCGCCATGATCTGCCGCGCCAGGCCCTCGCCCGTGAGCACCTGGACATCCTTTCCGCTATCGAACAAGGCGACAACCTGCTTGCTGCAAGCCTCATGCGTCAGCACATCGAGGCAGCTCGTCGGAAGAAGGCGGTGTCCACAATCTTCGAGCACCCAGCCCCTACTCACTGATTTTCCTAGAATCTCTCAAAAAGACCGCCTGCCCAGGCGGTCTTTTTTTTGCGGCCAAAAGACACCTCTGCGCTTGTGCGTTGACAAACACAATTTGTTGCGTCTAATCTAATTGCGCTTTCGTCGAAAAATAAACAATCATGCCGACAGAGAGGTAGCCTTGATGATCCGCAACGCTCGCCCCACCGTAGATACGCACGCTCACGCTTTCCATCGTGGCCTGCCGCTCATTCAGAGCCGACGGTTCACGCCGCGCTATGACGCAAGCTATTCAGATTACATCGCCCAGCTCGACGACAACGGCACTGAGCATGGCGTTCTGGTTGCCCTGAGCATTCTGGGCACGGATAACAGTTACTTGCTCGACTGCCTGCGCCGAGCCTCTGGTCGTCTGCGAGGTGTGGTGGCTATCAATCCGAATACGGATTTCAACCGGCTCGAAGACTATGCCGCAGCAGGCGTCGTTGGGATTCGCATCAACCTCACGGGCAATTTACCCATCCCAGACTTCACCTCCGCTGCCTGGAACAAAATCATCGCTTTCTGCCGAGAGCACCGTTGGCACATCGAGATCAACGACCGTGCCTCACGCTTATCGCAAAGCGTACAGCCACTCATCGACGCCGGCGTTTTCGTCGTAGTCGATCATTTCGGTATGCCGGATTCAAAGCTCGGCATTGAAGACCCTGGATTTCAATGGTTGCTTGATGCCGCAGCTTCGCGGCTGGTCTGGGTCAAATTGTCCGGCGCTTTTCGTTTTGGCCCCGAGACTGCCGACCAGGCTGCACCCATGCTGATACAGGCGCTTGGAGGTGAACGGCTGCTTTGGGCGAGTGACTGGCCATTTACCCAGCATGAGAGTACCGAAAGTTACCCATTACAGCTTGAACGACAGCGCACCTGGCTCAACAGCGAGGAGCTGCGCGATGCAGTGCTTTGGAAAACCCCTGCCAAGCTGTTCCAGTTTTGAACCCCACAAGAATTAGCCTGCCGAGATAAACGATGAACGAGACCTCTCACTTCTCCAGCCTGCGGACATTCAACACATCCGATGGCCGTCTCTATGCCTACCATGCCTTGGCCGCAATCGAAGATGCGGGGTTTGGCGGAATCAGCCGGTTGCCAGTGGTCATCCGTATCTTGCTCGAGTCGGTGCTGCGCAACCGTGATGGCAAAAAAGTTCTGACTTCGCATGTGACGGATCTGGCCACCTGGAAACCGAACGCTGTACGCGAGACCGAGATTCCGTTCGTTGTCGGCCGAGTGCTGCTACAGGATTTCACCGGGATTCCACTGCTGACAGACTTGGCCGCAATGCGTAGCCAAGCTGAAAAACGCGGAGCTAACCCGAAGGCGATCGAACCTTTGGTGCCTGTTCACATGGTGGTCGACCACTCTGTCCAGACCGAATATTCGAACGTACCGAACGCATTGCGCAAAAACATGGAGGTCGAGTTCCGTCGCAACCGTGAGCGCTACGAACTCATGAAATGGGGTATGCAGGCCTTCGAGACATTCAAGGTGATTCCACCTGGCATCGGGATTTGCCACCAGATCAACCTGGAATACTTGGCCCAAGGCGTGATCGAAAAAGAAGGTCTCGTCTATCCCGACACACTGGTCGGCACCGATAGCCATACCACTATGATCAATGGCATCGGCGTGCTCGGCTGGGGCGTAGGTGGTATTGAGGCCGAAGCCGGCATGCTCGGCCAGCCGGTGTACATGCTGATGCCGGATGTGGTCGGTGTAGAACTGAAAGGGCAATTGCGACCAGGTGTCACCGCGACAGACGCAGTATTGCAGATCACTCAGACACTGCGGGCCGCTAAAGTAGTGGGTAAACTCGTGGAATTCTTCGGCGCAGGCGCCGGTTCTCTGAGTGCTACCGATCGTGCCACGATCGCCAACATGGCACCGGAATATGGCGCCACCACCGGGTTCTTCCCGGTCGATGAAAAGACCCTCGATTATTACGCCCAAACCGGCCGTAGCGCCGAGCAGGTCGAGCTGATCCGTAGCTACTTTGAAGCCCAGGGGCTATTCGGATCGCCGGCCAGCGGTTCGATCGACTATTCCCAGGTCATCGTAGTCGACCTTGACGCCATCATCCCCTGCGTGTCGGGCCCCAAGCGCCCTCAGGACCGTGTCGACCTGAGCGCACTGGGTCAGCGCTTCGACGAAGTCATGCTGCAAGACGCGAAAAGCGGCGGTTACTCCAAGCAGGCCGAGCAGCTCGAAGAGCGTTACCCTGTCAGTGCCCACGACGCTGCGGGTAATGCCCACACCTATGAAGTAGGCCACGGCGACGTGCTAGTTGCTGCCATCACTTCTTGCACCAACACCTCTAACCCGGAGCTGCTGATTGCGGCCGGCCTGTTGGCCCGCAACGCTGCGCGCCGCGGGCTGAAGGCCAAGCCTTGGGTAAAGACTCTGTTCACTCCTGGTTCGCGTGTGGTGACCGCCTATTTGCAGGACGCCGGCCTGACCGAGCCGCTGAGCCAGCTGGGCTTCGATATCGCTGCTTACGGCTGTGGCGCCTGCGTGGGCAATATCGGCCCACTGGACCCGGCCCTGGAGAAAGTCGTAGTCGGCAACGACCTCGTGTGCAGCGCCGTGCTCTCTGGCAACCGCAACTTCGAGGCTCGCATCCACAGCAACCTGCGCGCGAACTTCCTGGCCAGCCCGCCTCTGGTGATCGCTTTTGCCCTTGCCGGGAGCACTCGTTGTGACCTGGCACGTGAGCCGCTTGGTTTCGACGCTGAATGCAAGCCGGTCATGCTGAATGATCTTTGGCCGAGCAATGATGAGATCAAGGCTCTATCGGTCAACGCTGCCAATCCGAAGCTGTACAAGGAATGGTACGCCGACCTGACCCGCGACCACGACTTGTGGAACAACATCGCTGCCGCTACTGGCGATGTGTATGACTGGCCGGCCTCCACTTACGCCGCCGAGCCGGACTTCTTTGACACGAAGGACGCCGGCAAGCCGATCAGGAATGCTCGCGCGCTGGCTATCCTCGGCGACTCAATCACAACTGACCACATCAGCCCGGCCGGTTCGATTGGGCGCGATTCCAGCGCGGGCCGCTGGTTGGCCGAGCACGGCGTTGAGCCGCACGATTTCAACACCTACGGTGCACGTCGTGGCCACTTTGAAGTGATGGTACGGGGCACCTTTGCCAATGTCCGACTGAAGAACCTGATGCTGCCGGTCAAGGCCGACGGTGCGGCAGACGAGGGCCCGTATACGCTGCTGCAACCCACCGGGGAGCGTACCGGCCTATTCGAAGCATCCCGCGACTACTTGGCGCAAGGCGTGCCGGCATTGATTTTCGCCGGCGAAGAATACGGTACCGGCTCCAGCCGTGACTGGGCAGCCAAGGGAACCCGCCTGCTCGGAGTACGCGCTGTGATTGCCAAGAGCTTCGAGCGCATTCACCGCAATAACTTGGCCGGGCTGGGCGTGCTGCCGCTGCAATTCAATCCGGGCGAGGACGCCCGTAGCTTGGGCCTAGAGGGTTCGGAAGCATTTGACCTGTTGGGCATCGAGGACGGTGTCGAGCCCGGGCAAAACGTGACCCTGCGCATCACCCGCAAGGATGGCAGCCAACAGGACGTAACCCTGCTCGCACGCATCGATACTGCGATCGAGGCAGTGTACTTCCGAAATGGCGGCATCCTGCCGTATGTACTCGACAGCCTGCTGGCCCCTGCACAGCAGGCCAATGCCGCGCAGACCGAGGCAGTTCAGCTTTAACGGGAGTTCGCTTCCGACGCTTCATCACAGATTCCAATTATAAAAACTTGGCGGGCCACGAGCCCGCCCTGGAGATGCATCATGAGCGTAACAATTCAGGCCGCCCCTGCCGGCCAGGCCACCCCGCATGAGCAAGAACTGCAACGTCGCGCCGTCAACAAATGCGCGTGGCAAATGCTGCCCCTGCTGATTCTTGCTTTTGTGTTCAATTACATCGACCGGACAAGCGTTGGCTTTGCCGCTCTAACCATGAATGCTGACCTCGGCATGACCGCAACCCAGTTTGGCTGGGGCGCAGGGATCTTGTTTGCAGGTTACTGTCTGTTGGAGGTTCCAAGCAATTTGGCGCTGTATCGCTACGGCGCCCGCCGCTGGCTCGCCCGAATCATGATCACTTGGGGCATTGCTGCTGCCGCTACTGCCTTCGTGATCGGCCCATACACGTTCTATCTTGCCCGCTTCATCTTAGGCGTGGCGGAGGCAGGCTTCTTCCCTGGAGTGGCTTTTTACCTCGCTTGCTGGTTCCCGGCTCAGTACCGCACCCGCATCCTTGCCTGGTTCATGGTCGGCGTTCCGGTGTCGTCGATCATCAGCGGACCGTTCTCGGCTCTTCTGCTGAACATGCAAGGCATCGGCGGCCTGCATGGCTGGCAGTGGATGTTCATCATTCAAGGTCTGCCCGCGTCGCTGATCGGTATAGTGGTTCTGTTCAAACTGCGAGACAAGCCATCTGAAGCACACTGGCTGACCAACGATGAACGTGAAGCACTGGAGAAAATGCTGGCTGCCGAAAACCGGCAGAAAGAAAAGAAAGATCTCCTAGGCGCATTCAAAGATCCGCGAGTCCTTCTGCTGACCGTGATCCAATTTGGCTTCGTCTTGGGTTCCTACGGCATCGGTATCTGGCTGCCGACCATTCTGAGATCGCATGGCTTAGACGTTACCAGCACCGCGATGCTTTCCTCGGTACCGTACATTTTTGCCACCATCGGCATGCTGCTGTGGGCAAAGAAAGTCGACCGCAACGGGAAGAAGACACTGAACCTTATGCTCTGCTGCCTGCTGGGCGCAGTTGGCATGGGCGCAGCGGCGATGTTCTCTCAACTGGTGCCAGCATTGCTCGGGATCTGCATCGCGGTATTGGGGGCGACCACCGCTCGTGCAATTTTCTGGAGCATTCCCACCAGCTTCCTCAGCGGCGCTGCGGCTGCCGGCGGCTTGGCCTTCATCAACTCAGTCGGCACCTTTGGTGGTTTCGTTGGCCCGTTCATGGTGGGCTGGCTGAAAGATCTCACCGGCTCCTTCACTGTTGGCACGCTCTTCATGGGTGGCATGTTGCTGCTTTCCGCCCTGTTGACCCTGGTGCTCCGTCGACTGATCAAGTCCTGACGTGACTCATCTGGCGGTAACCACCTGTTACCGCCATCTACTCCTTACCTTTCTAAAACACATCAGTGACTCACTGGAGTTGACCGTGCGTAACAAAAACAAAATTGCACGTAAGCTATTCGCTGTGTCCCCTACCCTGGTCGTAGCCTGTGCCAGTGCAGAGGGGTTCATAGACGAAGGAAAGTTGACCTTTCAAACCACCAACTTCTACGTAAACCGCTACTTCCGCGATGGTGCAGGGCAAAACAAGCGAGAAGAATGGGCTCAAGGTTTCACCCTGGATGCTCGCTCCGGCTACACCGCAGGCACCATTGGGTTTGGCCTCGATGCGCTGGCTATGCTCGGCGTCAAATTAGACTCCAGCCCTGACCGAACGGGTACAGGCCTCCTGCCTACTCACGATGATGGACGTGCCGCCGACGAGTTCAGTCGACTCGGGCTGACTGGCAAGGTGCGCATTTCGCAGAGCGAACTCAAATACGGCACACACATTCCCAAGTTAGTCACTGTGCAAGCCAACACCGGTCGGATACTTCCTCAGACCTTCGAAGGAGGCGTGCTCACCGTCAAGGAACTCGATGCGCTGAGCTTCACGGCCGCGCGCTTCGATCGACTGACCGATCGCGACTCCACCGACGCCGTGCCGATCACGCTGAACAACAAGAATCGTCGCTTCGCTGGCAACGCTGAGGGGGATGCATTCTGGGTTGGGGGTGCCGACTATCAAGCAAGCAAAAACCTGCAATTGAGTTATCAATACGCTGAGCTAGAAGAGGTGTACGGTCAGCATTTCCTCGGCCTGAATCATAGTGCTTCGATTGGTCCAGGCACGCTCAAAACTGATCTGCGATTCATGGACAGTGATGACAAGGGCCGTGCCTTGGGAGGCAACATCGACAGTCGCGCACTGTCCGGTATGTTCACCTACAGCCTGGGTGGCCATGCCTTTGGACTGGGTTTACAGAAGATGCTCGGCGGCACTTCAATGCCCTATCTCAACGGTACTGACCCCTACCTGACCAACTACATTCAGATCAACGATTTCGCTGAACCAGATGAGAGGTCCTGGCAGTTGCGTTACGACTATAACTTTGTCGCAATGGGCATCCCCGGACTGACCTTCATGACTCGATATGTCAGCGGTGACCACGCAGACGCGGCTATCAGTAATGGCAATGGCCATGAATGGGAACGCAATACAGAAATCCAGTATGTGTTCCAGTCCGGGTCGCTGAAGAACCTCGCCGTGCGTTGGCGTAACGCGAGCTACCGTTCAAGCTTTGCACGCGGCGCCGACGAAAACCGTTTGATCCTCACCTACACCCTGCCCATTTTCTGACCTTGGAGTAACGATGAACTTCACCATCCAGCAAGTGCTCGCCGACCTCGCACCTGACGGTATCCTGCGCGCTGCGATCAACTACGGTAACCCTGTTCTGGCTCAACGTGGTGAGGATGGTGAGGATGGTGAAGCGCGAGGCGTATCGGTCGCGCTAGCCAAATCTCTCGCTGAAGAACTGGGCAGCAGGCTAGAGATGCGCACCTACGATGCAGCGGGAAAGGTGTTCGCTGCCTTGGAGGAAGAGGAGCATTGGACAGTGGCTTTCCTAGCAATCGAGCCGGTGCGCGAAGAGCAGATCCTGTTTAGTGCTCCATATGTGCTCATCGAAGGCACTTATCTAGTTGGGCAGAACTCGCCTTTTCAACAAGTAGAGGAGCTAGATCGCCCCGGTCTGCGACTCGGCGTAGGCAAAGGCGCGGCATATGATTTATATCTGACCAGGACGTTAAAGCATGCGTCACTGGAGCGTGCAGAGACATCGATCGGGGCAGTCGATCTATTCATTCACCAGCATCTCGATGCTGCGGCCGGAGTCCGCCAGCCCCTGGAGCAGTTCGCGGCTCGCGACCCACGCTACCGCGTTCTAGCTGATGCTTTCACGGCCATCCGCCAGGCAATGGCAGTTCCTTGCAACAAGCCAGCAGGTGCCGAATACGTTCGGGACTTCATTGAACGAAGGCTCCGAGAGGGGTTCGTTCGTGGCGCTTTGCTCGCCTCCGGGCAGACGGACGTCAGTGCTCCGCGATGATGCTAAAGCTTGTCGCGGCAAGCTTTGGACATGACGTTGCCAGAAGGTGCTTAGACACGCAAACCTTAGTCATAAGGTTTTTCCATTAGAAGAGTCTAAAGATTCGCCGAGAGTGGAGCTTGGGCCACCCAGCAGTCGCCTCCCGTAAGCCACAGGCTCAAGGCCAGCAGACCCGCCGCGGTGAGGAGGGAGGCGAGCGCTGGAAGTGTGACATGGCCAGTGACAGCTTCCTTGGCCCCCTTCGGGAGCCAAGGCTCTGTCTGGCTACTCCTGATATGCGTACTTCAATAATGTCTTAAATGAGAGCGGCATATTTATCGTTCATTTGGGTAGCACGCCTAAATCACTTATTTTCTACGGTATTTCTCATGGATGGACGCTTTCTAGCTGGGAGGATGCCTGAGACTCCATGACAGCGGTTGGTGAAATTAAATCTGCATTCGAGAACAAGCTACGGGTGAGGCTGTACGCTGTAATCATCATATAAATTGCGATAGGCAATCCAACCACAATGCTTGCCAGCTGAATCGCTGTTAAACCACCCGCCACGATAAGGCTGCCCGCAATCGCGCCCTCCAACACACACCACATTACCCGGTTCCATTTCGGTGAATTAATCGCCCCGGATGAGTTGAGTGTGGAAATCACCTGAGTGCCCGCATCAGCGGCCGTGACGAAGTGAACGGCGAGCAAGAAGCAGATCGCAAGGCTCAAGATCCCACCTATCAACGGGCCGTCCAACCTGCCGAGGAAGGTGAACATCGCAGTGGTGGTTTCTCGGCGAGTTTCCTCTAGGATTGGGCCACCTTGAAAAGGACCTGCGACGGCTTGCTCTGCAACTGGAAGGCTGGCGTAAGCATGACGTGCCTGTTGCTCATCCTTCAGGGCAGTACCACCGAATACAGACATCCAGATCAGGGTTACCAAGGTAGGCACTACCAATGCCCCACCAATCAGTTCACGGACAGTACGGCCGCGCGAAATACGCGCGATGAACAGCCCTACGAATGGCCCCCAGGTCATCCACCACGGCCAGTAGAACGCCGTCCAAGTCTTCTGCCATGGAGTATTAGCCTGGGCATCGGTCCAGAAACTCATGCCCACGATGTGCTGAAGGTAGTCACCGGTCGTTTCGAACATCAGGTTCATGATGTAGTTGGTCGGCCCCAGCGCCAGAACAATTCCCATCAGAGCAAGCGAGAGCCACATGTTCAGCGTGCACATGCGCTTCATGCCCTTAGAAACGCCAACCAGCAGCGATACAGAGGCGACGAGCGTTACGACCACGATGATGCCAAGCTTGAATGAAAGGCTGACTGGGAAGCCAAACACGTGGTTCAGGCCCATGTTGATCTGCTCGACCCCCAGCCCCAGCGCCTGGGAAACACCAAAAGCGGTCACCACAGCACCGATGATGTCGACTGTGTGCCCGATAGGGCCATAGATTCGATTGCCGATCAGTGGATAAAGAATCGACCTCAGCGCCAGCGGCAAGCCTTCACGGTAAGCGAAGTAAGCCAATCCCAGGCCGATGATGGTGAAGATTGCCCACGGGTGCAGTCCCCAGTGCAGCATCGTAATGCGCATGGACACGGTGGCGGCTTCGTCGGTGAAGCCCGGCACAAAAGGGTTATTGGCATAGTGAAGTACAGGTTCGGCCACCGACCAGAAGATCAGACCAACACCCATTCCGGCGCTGAAAAGCATGGAGATCCAGGCAGGGAAGCTGAACTCCGGCTTTTCCTCTGGCCGCCCAAGCTTCAAGGAGCCGTATCGGCTGAAGCCGATGACAATCAGCACACCCAACACACCGCTCACGAGTGCGAGATAAAACCATTTGAAGTTATCAAGGATGGCGTCCGAAGCGGTTTTGAAAACCCCGGCTGCTTCTACTCCATAGGTGGCGCAGAAGGCGACGAAAGCCATGACGATAGAAAGCGACCACAAGGTCACGGTCGGGTTCAGGCCCTTTAACAGGCCTTGTTTTGCACGCATCGGCTATATCCTTCTTATTTTTGAAGCGCTGGTAAGCCCAGCTCGGCGTATTCGATGACAGCTATTTACGAATGAAAAAAGGCCGGTGCTAGGCGCAAGCCATGCACCAGCCAACAACCAGGTAATTAGCACCTGGAGAACAACGCAGACGTCTCCTTAGGAATTTCATATTGACTGGCGCCCACGCCTTCGTAGCCGGGCGCCGCTTATAGAGTTAGAGGTCGACCACCAGATCTGATGTCGGCCGGCTGCAACACAGCAAACGCAGCCCTTTGTCGATCTCCCGCTGGCGAATCCCGCCGTTGTGCTTCATTTCGACAGTACCCTCAAGAATGGCTGTCTTGCAGGTCCCGCATACGCCTTGGCTGCAAGAAGACGGAACGACTGCCCCTGCCTTCTTAGCTGCGCTGAGTACGGTCTGGTCGGGAGTCATGGTGAACTCTTTTCCAGATCGGGCGAGTCGCACGGTGAAGGTGTCTTGTGCAACGCCAGGTGCTGCCGGCTCGGCGAGCGCCTCGACAACCTCCTCGGCATTGATATCAAAGCTTTCTTGGTGATAACGCTTGAGGTCGAACCCGGCGGAACCAAGCAGATTTTTCACGGCATCCATGTAGCCCTTAGGGCCACAGGTAAACACCTCCCGATCTTTGAAATCAGGGATCAACCTTTGCAATTCTTCGACCGAGAGTCGGCCGACGGGACCAGTCCAATCGGGCTCATCGCCCAACCCTTCGCAGAAGAAAACGGTGCGAAGGCTTGGCATGGAGCGCTCAAGCCGCGCCAGCTCATCCCGGAAGATGATGTCTTTAGGCGTACGAGCACTGTGGACAAAAACAATATCCAGGTCAGCTTGAAGATCAGCTGCTGCACGGGTCATGGCCATTACCGGCGTCACGCCTGACCCTGCCGAGAGGTACAGCAGTTTCTTCGCCGGCGCGGTGACCGGCGTGAAGATCCCCGCTGGCCCAGACGCCGCAAGAGCATCCCCGGCACGAAGGTTATCGTGCAACCAATTAGAGACCGCGCCTCCCGGTACACGCTTAACCGTGATGGAGAACGTGAACGGCCTTGTAGGCGTCGACGACAAGGTGTAGCAGCGGGAGACGCTCTGACCTTCAATCACAGGGGAGATGGTCAGGAATTGCCCTGGCTCATAAGCCAGAGCGTGATAGTCCGGACAATGGAAGATGAAAGTCTTCACGTCGTGCGTTTCATCCACAACGTTTAGGCATTCAATCCGCTTGCTTTCGCCGCTTGCCCACTGCACACCGAAGGCAGCCCAATGGTCAGTGTCGGCAAAACGCTGATCAGCCCGGAGGCTAGCAATATTCTCGACCATACCCATCACCGTCAAATCCCGTTAGCTGCGAGACGAGTGGAATACCAGCGAGCAAACTGGTCCACGTACGGCTCGGTGAATTCTGAATAAGGACCAGGCACGAAGCCAGGGTCTTGGGTACCGCTGTGAGTAATGGCAACCAGGCTTGCATCCTGCTGCGTCGTAGCAATCCACACCTCGGTCAGGCGTTGCAGATCGTAATCGACACCTTCTACGGCATCCTTGTGCACCAGCCACTTGGTTCGCACCATGGTGCGGTCCGGCGACAGAGGGAAAATCCAGCTGATCATCGCGTGATCGCTCATCACGTGAGACCAGGCGTTGTTGCCCCACATGTGCGTATCGCCAAGATCACGACGAGTCAGGTTGCCGAGCAGCTTGGTACAGGCCACTTTGGTGTCCAGCGTCTGCGATTCCCCACTTCCGGCAATGATCATGCGCTGAGTGCGGAATTGGGTAGGCGCATCGTCTGCCAACTGCTCGTATGTTTCATAGAGCAGCCCTTCGCTCTCCCAGTTAGCTTCGATGCCAGCTTTGCGAACCTGATAGGCATCGTAAGAGGCGCGCTGCTCTTCGTTCATCTCTTCAAGGCTGACGCCCAGGTCTTCCGACTGATAGGAGACGATCAGCTCAGGATGAGTACCTTCGCAGTGATAGCACTCGCGGTTGTTCTCCATTACCAGCTTCCAGTTACCGTTCTCGACGTAATCGAGTTCGTAGGCAATTTTGGTGTTGGTAAGGTCGAACGGTTCAAAGCGTGGACGCATGACTTCAGCCATGACGTTGATATCTTCTGGCGGGTTGTCGCTCAGGCACACAAACACGTGGGTGCCGATGACTTCGCAGTGCACGGGGATCAGGCTGCGACACTCAGGGTCGAATGCCTTACCCATGTGCTTAGCATGCTTGAGGCTACCATCCAGGTCGTAGGTCCACTGGTGGTATGGGCACACCAGCATGCCGACCGTTGATTTACCCGCTTCTTTCAAACGAGCACCACGGTGACGGCATACGTTTCGGAAGGCGCGCACCTGCTCGTCGTCATCCCGTACAACGATGATCGAAGCCTTGCCAATATCAACGGTATAGACGTCGCCAGGCTCTTCAACGTCTGCGGTAACAGCAACGAGGATCCAGTGGTTATGGAAGAAAACTTGAAGGTCGTTTTCGAATACGTCCTGGCGACTGTAGAGTTCGCCAGGCATACCAAAACCAGGCTTGCGCGAATCCAGCAATTCGCGATGCGATTTAATAGGGGAAGTGCTCATTATAATCCTCACGGGCTCTTGTTTTTAGTTCGCCAGGAACGACTGAATTATTCGAGCCCATGGGGGGGTACGTCAAAGCACTATTTTTCCAAAATGCATAACCTAAGGTTATTCACGGACCAGTTGATTGGTAACAGGCACTGCCTTGCTTTGCAGCCACTGCACAATCGCCGTCACGTTAGGTGTAACTGTATGTCCGTTGGGCAGAACAAGATAATAGGAGTCCTTCGGGCGCACGACAAATGGCTCCAGCTTTACCAATGCTCCACTGTCGATATAGTGATCCACCATTCTTCCCCAGCCTAACGCTATACCATAGCCGTTCAAGGCGGCGTGAATCACATCGGTGTATAGACTACTGCGCAAGTTGATGTTCAAGCGCCCTGAAGGCATCCCTAGCTCCTTGAACCAGCTAGGCCAGGTTACCCAGCCCTCGGATGTCGAGTCAGCGTCCAATAGTCCTGCCTTGGCAAGCTCCTCAAGAGTAGAAGGCATGGAATTTCGCGCAAGCCAGGCGGGCGAACAGACCGGGAACACCTCCTCCTCGAACAGCAAAATGGATTCTCCATCCGGCCAATGGCCGTTGCCGAACCGGATGTCCATGTCGTAATCAGGGGCACGTAGGCCGCCTGAGAACATCTGTGTGGATAGCCGCAGTCTCACATGGGGCAAAGCGTCTACCAGGGTGTTGATGCGCGGCATGATTCGAAATTGGGATACTGGCGCCGTAGAGGCCAACACGATCTCTTCCTTCTCGCTCCCTTGAACAACCTGATCAAAGCCGCTGGCGATGTTTTGTAGCGCATCAGAGATGATCGCAAACAGCGTTTCACCCGCCTCTGTCAGGTAGATGTTGCGGTGCATGCGCTGGAAAAGCTGCACACCCACATTCTCCTCTAGGACCTTGATTTGCTTGCTGACAGCAGCTTGCGACACCCCAAGCTCCTTGCCCGCCAGGGTAAAGCTGTTCAGGCGGGCGACCGACTCAAACTGCAACAGGGCGGTCATGGACGGGATGATTCGCCGATACCCTTTTTGCTTAGCGCCAGACTCTTGATTATTCATTTTTATCTCGACAAGGCGTGTCCAATTCAAGACCAGCAGGGACAAAGGATAATGATTCTCACCCACATGATTAGCTGGCCCAATCCGCTGAAGATAAAATCAGTTTTTGACCGTTCTGGATATAAAAATCATTAGCAGAGATGCGATTTCGAATCCGAGCAACTGATACCTTCATTATCTATAACCCCGAGGTTATTCAGATATAACCCTAAGTTTTCCACCACAAATATTATAAAGCCAAAAACAGACCAAAGACCTAAACATTATATTTTTAGACCGCAACATCCAATTCCACCGGGCTTTTGCAGCCTAGAGTAAATGATGTAAATGCCAGCAAAGTTCTCCATCAACACGAGACGAACGCCTCTTACCTACCTAACCATCTATCGATAGAGTGCGACCCCCGCACAAAAATGCTTCACTCTGTAACAGCTCCATAAAAATGGAGCAGCCTACCAGTCGTGTAACCTGTTTTACGCCAAGGAGGGTTACGCTTGCTGATGACAAATATAATAAAGAGGGTCGTATGAGTGATAACAACGAAATCCTTTCGGTAAAGCACATCTATAAGGTTTTCGGGCCCGACCCTAAAACCGCGATGGATATGCTCCGCCAAGGTGCAAACAAAGACGAAATTTTCAAAAAAACCGGGCATGTGGTTGGCGTATTTGACGCCACCTTTTCGGTCAAGCGCGGAGAAATTTTCGTAATCATGGGCCTGTCCGGCTCAGGCAAATCCACCATGGTACGGCTCTTCAATCGCTTAATTGAGCCAACCTCTGGCAGCATCCATCTGAATGGACGCGAGATCACTGGCCTCTCTGATAAAGCCCTCCTCGACGTACGTCGCAAAGGGATGGCAATGGTATTCCAGTCGTTTGCCCTGATGCCGCACATGAGCGTGCTGGAAAACACCGCGTTCGGCCTTGAGATCTCAGGCGTGCCCGCTAGCGAGCGCCACGCTCGGGCACGAGAGGCATTGAGCCAGGTCGGGCTCGCTGCCCATGAGAATAGTTATCCCCATCAGCTTTCCGGCGGGATGCAGCAGCGGGTAGGTCTGGCCCGGGCGCTGGCGAACGACCCCGATATCCTGCTGATGGACGAAGCCTTCTCGGCGCTTGACCCGCTAATCCGCAGCGAGATGCAAGGCGAGTTGATCAAGCTGCAAGCCGAGCAACAGCGCACCATCATTTTCATTTCCCATGACATCGAAGAAGCCATCCGGATCGGCCATCGGATCGCGATCATGGAAGGCGGGCGCGTCGTGCAAATTGGTACTCCCCAGGAACTGATCAGTCAGCCCGCCAATGAGTACGTCCGCACCTTCTTCAAGGGCTTCGATAGCTCTCGGATCCTGCGAGCGGGCGATATCGCCCAACTCGATCCAGAAACCGTGTGCCGAGTAAACGGCAAGGCGCCACAGCTCAACGCTGGCGTGCCCTTCAATTATCTGGTTGATGAACACAACCAACTGCTGGGCGTAGTCGAGAGCCACAGCGTTATCGATGATCGCTGCCGAGTGCACGAGCAGCAACCCATCTACACAGATACCCCGCTACACGAAGTGTTGAGCCTTGCAGCCAACCTCCCTTACCCAGTACCCGTCCTCGATCGAAACGGAGCGCTGGCAGGGACTCTGTCCAAGAGCCAATTACTCCAGACCCTGAGTCGTAACTAAGCCCCTGTCAGCATGCGATGCGTGTACTGAAAAACAAAAAAGGTAAGCCGCGATGTCTGAGTTCAGCCTTCTTGATCCGTTTCAATCCGCGACCATCCCCCTGGGTGACTGGGTGCAAAGCACCCTCAACTACATGGTCCACAATTTCCGCGATGTGTTCCGCGCGATCCGCTGGCCCATCGATCAAGTGCTCAACAGCATTGAGTGGACGCTGCAAAGCATCCCGCCAAGCATCGGGATCTTGCTTTCTGCACTGCTTGGTTGGCAGCTGGCTGGCAAGCGAATGGCTGCCCTGTGCTTTGTAACCTTGACCTTGCTAGGGCTTATCGGCGTGTGGTCTGAGTCGATGACTACACTCGCATTGGTCCTGACGTCGGTTTTCTTCTGCGCGGTGATTGGTATCCCACTGGGAATCCTCAGCGCTCGTAGCAATAGAACTGAACGCATCGTTCGGCCTGTTCTGGATGCAATGCAGACATTGCCAGCATTCGTTTACCTGGTTCCAGTGGTGATGCTGTTCGGGATCGGCAACGTGCCAGGAGTGCTGGTGACGATCGTGTTTGCCCTCCCCCCGCTCGTACGTCTGACCAACCTAGGTATCCGGCAAGTTGCTGAGGAAAAAATCGAGGCTGCTCGCGCCTTCGGATGCACTCCGTGGCAGATGCTGGTGCGGGTCCAATTGCCGTTGGCGACATCGACCATCATGGCCGGCGTTAACCAGACACTGATGCTTTCACTCTCGATGGTCGTAATTGCCTCGATGATTTCCGTAGGCGGCCTCGGTCAGATGGTTTTGCGCGGGATTGGCCGGCTGGACATGGGTGTAGCTACTGTTGGGGGAATCGGCCTGGTGCTCCTCGCAGTGTTCCTTGATCGCCTGACACAGGCCATGGGTGAACGCAGTAGCAGCGACCCAAGCCGGCGCTGGTATCACACCGGCCCAATCGGCGTGGTTCTGCGAGTTGTGGGCGCAGGCCCAGTTCCAACTCCTCGCACGACCGCCTGAAAAATAACAGATTCGATCAGTTGAACCGCAACAACAATCATAAAAAGGTATACGACGATGTCTCAGATCACCCTCCCCCGAGCATTCCTGAAGAGCCTCGCAGTCTGTGCAATCAGCTTCGCTTCGGTCTACGCCAATGCTTCCTATGAAAAACCGGGCGATGGCGTGACCGTCAGGCCATCGTACCCGCTGGCCATGGAAGAGCGCGTTCTCGGTGAAGTGGTCATCGCCGGCTTGAAGGAACTGGGCTACGAGGTAAAAACACCGAACGAAACCGAGATCCCGACCATGCTGTTGTCGGTCAGCTACGGGGACGCAGACTACACGGTAAACCTGTGGGAAAAGCTGCACGCGAGCTTCTATAAACGCGCAGGCGGCGACGACACCATGGTGCGCGTGGGCGACATGGTGCCAGGACTGGTGCAGGGCTACATGATCGACAAGAAAACGGCTGAGGCGCACAACATCAAGTACCTCACCGACATGAAAAAGCCGGAAATCGCCAAGCTGTTCGACACCGACAACGATGGCAAGGCTGACCTCACGGGCTGCAACCCAGGCTGGGGGTGTGAGCTAGTCATTGAGCACCACCTCAAAGCCTATGGCCTTAATGGCTCCATCAATCATGTGCGCGGGTCCTACACCGCCCTGATCGCTGACACCATTGCCCGCTTCAATGAAGGTCAGCCTGTTTTCTACTATGCCTGGCTGCCACAGTGGGTAGGCGGAATTCTTGTCGAAGGCCGCGACGTGGTGTGGCTGGAGGTGCCCAACACCGACCTTCCAGATGGCGACAAAAATGCCGCGGACACCACTTACGGCGGAAGGAATCTTGGTTTCGCCAAGGACAAGGTTGAGGCGGCCATCAACAAAGATTTCGCAACCAAGAACCCCGCCTTGGTCAAATTCCTTTCCCAAGTGCAGATCCCTGCTGAAGACGTATCCGCAGAGAATTTCAAGCTGCATGAGGGCGAAGACAAGATTGTAGACATCCAGCGCCACGCCAAGGACTGGATCGCTGCACATCGACAAACCTTTGATGGATGGTTGGAGGCTGCGCGCAAAGGCGCGGCTGTCTCTGATCGCTAACCTGCGTGAATCAAGGCTTAGTTCATTCGTCGGGTGCTCCCTACACAAGGTGTCTGGGGGCGCCCCAAGAATTGTTAGCGGGGGTATCCATGATGAGTTCGCCGTTTTCGATAGCTTCTGATGCACGCCGTATTGATCCTTCCAGACAGCGCGCCGCTCTACTTAAACGTGATGGTTCAGTTGACGATAACGACCGGGTTGAAATCGGCCCCACTCCCCTGGCATTTGCTGAATGGGAAGCTCTGGGACTGCAAACGCCCCATCTCCCAACCATGCGCGAATACCGGCTGCGACGCTTACAAGAAGAGTTGGTAAAGAAAGATCTGGCAGGGATTCTGTTGTTCGACCCGCTCAATATTCGCTACGCCACTGATACGACCAACATGCAGCTGTGGACCACCCATAACCCAGCGCGGGCCTGTTTCGTCAGCGCCAGCGGCCATGTTGTGCTGTGGGACTTCCATGGGTGCGGGCATTTATCTGCACACCTGCCGCTGGTGAGCGAACTGCGCAGCGGTGCATCGTTCTTCTACTTCGAAACCGGTGAACATACCGATCAGCACGCCAAGCGCTTCGCGGCGCAAATTGACGAACTGATGCGCGTCCACGCGGGCAACAACCGTCGATTGGCTGTGGACCGAATCGAGGTTTCTGGCTTGCGGGCACTGGATGCCTTGGGTGTCGAAGTGCACAGCGGACAGGAAGTGACAGAGTTCGCACGGGTGATAAAGGGCCCGGACGAGATTGTGGCCATGCGCTGCGCAGTTGCGTCATGCGAGGCATCGATCGCTGAAATGCGCCAGGTCATGCGCCGCGGTGCTACCGAAAACGACGTATGGGCAGCACTTCACGCGGGCAACATTCGCCGTGGTGGCGAATGGATCGAAACCCGCATCCTCAGTTCCGGACCTCGCACCAACCCTTGGTATCAAGAGTCTGGCCCCCGCGTCCTGAGCGATGGAGATCTGCTTTCTTTCGATACCGATCTGATCGGTGTTTACGGCTTCTGCGTAGACATGTCTCGCAGCTGGATTTGCGGCGAACGACAGCCTACTGCGGAGCAAAAACGTCTGTACCGCATTGCGCATGAACACATCACTTTCAACACCCAACTGGTACGTCCCGGCATCAGCTTCGCGGAACTCACCGCTAATGGGCATCGGCTGCCTGAGTCCTGCCGGCAGCAGCGCTACGGCGTCATGTTCCATGGAGTCGGCCTATGCGATGAGTACCCCTGCATCCGCTATCCAGAAGACTTCGAGTCTCATGGATACGCCGGCGTACTTGAACCCGGCATGGCGCTTTGTGTTGAAGCGTATATCGGTGAGGTGGGTGGGCGTGACGGCATCAAGCTTGAGAATCAGCTACTCGTTACCGAGACCGGTTGCGAGGTGCTGACTCATTACCCGTTTGAAGACAGCTTCCTGAAGGACTGAATTCAAATGGCTAGACCTTTGACGAAGGAGAAGTAAGTCATGAGTGCAAGCAACAGAGGCGTCGTGTATCTGGGCGCAGGTAAAGTCGAGGTTCAGCACATCGACTATCCGAAAATGCAGGATCCGCGCGGCAAGAAGATCGAGCACGGCGTCATCTTGAAGGTGGTCTCCACCAACATTTGCGGATCCGACCAGCATATGGTTCGTGGTCGAACCACTGCCCAAGTCGGCCTGGTACTCGGCCATGAAATCACCGGCGAAGTTATTGAGCTGGGTCGTGATGTTGAGCGCCTGAAGATCGGCGACCTGGTATCGGTGCCTTTCAACGTCGCGTGCGGGCGTTGCCGTTCATGCAAAGAGATGCACACCGGCGTGTGCCTCACCGTCAACCCGGCCCGCGCCGGTGGCGCCTACGGCTACGTCGACATGGGCGACTGGACCGGTGGCCAGGCCGAATACGTACTGGTGCCTTACGCGGACTTCAACCTGTTGAAGTTGCCGGACCGCGACAAGGCCATGGAGAAGATCCGCGACCTCACATGTCTGTCCGACATCCTGCCGACGGGCTACCACGGCGCCGTTACCGCAGGTGCTGGTCCGGGCAGTACGGTTTACATTGCCGGTGCTGGGCCAGTCGGCCTGGCCGCTGCTGCGTCAGCTCGCCTGTTGGGCGCTGCTTGCGTGATCGTCGGTGACCTGAACCCATTGCGTCTGGCGCATGCCAAAGCCCAGGGCTTTGAGGTGGTTGATCTGTCCAAGGACACTCCTCTGCATGAACAGATCATCGACATTCTTGGTGAGCCGGAAGTGGACTGCGCCGTCGATGCGGTAGGTTTCGAAGCCCGCGGCCACGGCCACGAAGGTGCCAAGCATGAGGCTCCGGCTACCGTACTCAACTCGCTGATGCAGGTGACTCGCGTGGCGGGCAACATCGGTATCCCAGGCCTGTATGTGACCGAAGATCCAGGCGCGGTGGATGCTGCTGCCAAGATCGGCGCGCTGAGCATCCGCTTCGGCCTGGGTTGGGCCAAGTCGCATAGCTTCCACACCGGCCAGACCCCGACCATGAAGTACAACCGCCAACTGATGCAAGCAATCATGTGGGATCGGATCAATATTGCCGAGATCGTAGGCGTTCAAGTCATCAGTCTTGACCAAGCCCCTGAAGGTTACGGCGAGTTCGATGCTGGTGTACCGAAGAAATTTGTCATCGACCCGCATAAAACGTTTAGCGCAGCGTAACTAGCCTTCGGCGTACCACCCTCTTCGCCCTTCAGTGAGATGGGTGGTACACCGTAGTATTGACCAGACCACCTGCACTTGACGCGCGGTGGTTCGGCTATTCCCTGCGGGTAGGTAAGCCTGTAGTCATGGTTTTTGGGATTTCATGACGACGATTTCATGACGACGTTTAGTATCCCACACTAAAATCTGCTCTGAGGATTTAACAATGATCCAACGTATCAACCCCGGAAAGCGGGCAAGCCAAATGATTCTGGTAGACGGTCGTATCGAAACCTCAGGCATTGTTGCCCAAGACCCAGATGGGAATATTTCGGAGCAAACGCGCTGTGTCCTGGGCCAGCTCGATGACTGGTTGGCTCAGATTGGCGCAACTAAAGCCGACCTGACGCGCATCCAAATTTGGCTCGCAGATATGAGCGAGGTTGAGAGCATGAACGAAATATACGATGCGTGGGTGGGCGACCAGCCCCCAGTACGCGCTTGCGTCGGAGCCCAACTGGCCCTCCCCGGTTATCGGATTGAAATCCAAGCGTTTGGTTGATTCACAAAAAAGCACCACAGAATTTCAACGTCCATTGAAGTCTAAAAATCTTGTTAATTATGAATTACCATTACTGAAACGCTTGATCGAGAAAATCCCCCCTACGACTACCAGCACCGAACCAACGATCAGAAAACCATCCAAAGCTTCCCTGAACCATACGACACCGATCAGCGAAGCGAATATCAACAGTGAATAATTGAAGGGCTGTAAAATGACCGCTGTCGTGTATTTAAGGGCTTGCAGCAAGAGTAGTTGTGCGGCCACCCCTGTAACACAGAGAATGAGCAACAGTCCCCACTCATGCGCAGTAGGTGTGGTCCACTGCGGTAAACCGGTGAAAGTCGAAGCTACGGCGCCCCAAAATCCCATATAAATCATGTTGGTCCCAAAGGGGTCAGTCTGACTAATCTTGCGCGTAAGGATATTGAACACAGCGAACATAAACGCGGCCAGCAAAGGGATCAGCGATGCCACGCTGAACACGCCTATGCCTGGCTGGAGGATGATCAGCGTCCCGATAAATCCAATCACCGCAGCAATAGCCTGACGTAGGCTGACATGCTCTCGTAGTACAAAACCGGCCAGGACCATTGTCAACAATGGAAAAATTGCATAAATCGCATGGGTTTCTGCGAGCCCCAGATAATGCAGTGCCAGCCCGAACACGGCTATCTCGAACACGCCCAGCAAAGCTCGGACCATCTGAAGCATCGGATGAGCACTCTTAATCGCCCTCCTCATCTCACCCTTCATTGACACGAATATGATCGCGAACAGCAAGAAAAACCAATACCGGACCATAACCAGCTGAGCAATTGGCAGGTCCTGGACCAGAGTTTTCGTAACACCGTCTTGCGCCGCGAAGATGAACATCGAGAGTAGGCACAGGCCGATCCCAATACGGATGCCTCTCCCCTGAGATGTCGCGCTGATGCGTCGATCCACAATGCTTTCCTGTATTTATTGTTATTGAATATCCAAATGGGCATCGCATTTTTACATTGGCGATAGGCACAAAGTATACAGAAATTACTCCAAACTCTTAACTATCATATTTGTTGTCCGTAACGTTATATTTCGCTCTTTCAGCGGGTGCGATAGTCGCCAAAAACAACACCCCAAGAAGAGTCACATGTACAGAAATACCTCGACACCCGCCGACGACAACGGTTGTGGGTGGTTTCACCTGAGCCCTCCTCGCACCGTAGAGCCAGCCCATAGCGGGCGTACTGAAGCACGTTGGGTTGTTCTGGGCGCGGGCTTCACAGGTCTTGCCGCAGCGAGGCAGTTGGCAATCCGCTACCCCGATGATCTTGTTGTTCTGGTTGAGGCTCAACAAGTCGGGTTCGGCGCTTCCGGTCGAAATTCAGGCTTTGCAATCGACTTGCCTCACGACATCGGTGCTCCTGACTACATCGGCGACCTCCCTACGGCACGCATGAATCTGAAGCTAAACCTCCGTGCCCAAGCGATCCTTAAGATTTTGATTGAGCAGCACGGCATCGATTGTCAAATGCGACCAGATGGAAAATACCAGGCCGCGATTGAGCCCAAGGGACTAGCCGTTCTGGACGCATACCGCAGTGGTCTGGATAAGCTCGGCCAGCCCTATGAGATGATTGATGGTCCTGATGTCGCCGATCACTTAGGCACAGATTTCTACCGCAAAGCTCTCTTCACACCGGGAACATTGCTGCTTCAGCCAGCAGCTCTCGCTAAAGGGCTTGCCGAAAGCCTGCCTGATAATGTGATTCTGTATGAGAACACGGTGATCACCCATCTTGAGCAAGGACAGCGCACGACGCTGAAGCATAAGAACGGTGAGATCATCGCGAATCAGCTGCTGCTTACCAACAATGCCTTCGCAAGCCACTTCGGTTTTCTAACTGGTCGACTTCTGCCAATCTTCACCTATGCGAGCATGACCCGCCCCTTGACCGAAGAGGAGCAAACACGTCTTGGGGGCAAGAGAACCTGGGGTATCATCCCGGCAGACCCGTTCGGGAGTACCCTTCGCCGGACGCCGGACCAGCGCCTGCTGGTTCGGAACAGTTTTAGTTTCAACGCTGACGGTCGCGCACACCAGCGCTACCTTGATCGTGCCGGTCGACAGCACCGTGCTTCTTTCGAACGGCGGTTTCCCATGCTCGCAGGCATGCCCTTCGAGTACTCCTGGGGTGGCTCAATGTGCTTGTCGCGTAACCATCTCTCGCACTTCGGAAGCTTGGCGCCGAATATCCACGCAGCGTTGTGCTGCAACGGCCTTGGCATAACCCGCGGAACGGCTACAGGCACACTGCTCGCTGACTGGCTAGCAGGTGAACGTGACGAATTGATCGATTTTCTACTCAATTCTGACGGTCCCAACCGAAACCCGCCCGAGCCCTTCCTCAGTATCGGTGTGAATGCGAACCTCCGCTGGGGCCAGATGCGCGCTGGTAAAGAAAGCTAAGGTTGATAAACCTCATTTGTCCCGCTTTGGATGAACCATGGCGGGACGCCTGAGTGATCCTCCTAAGCATGATCCCAATCCATCTCTAGACAGGTTTTCGGACGCTCATATCACGACCTGTATTGCCCGAGACAGCTTCAAGGTATTCTGGCTACCGCCCTTACAATTACGATGCTGTGGCGCCGCTGAACCTTCCTTTTAGCCGGAATTGCTCATGAAGTTCACCATAAGCGACATCATCCACAACAACTCATTGAGAACTCGCTTACTCACAGGCACAGAGGGTCTCGCTCATAATGTTCGCTGGGCTCATGTATGCGAGTTGGCTGACCCAACGGAATGGCTCGGCGAAGGCGACCTGCTGATGACTACCGGTATGGGTATCCCAGCCGAACCCGACGCTCAACGTGAATATGTGGAGCGCCTGACTCACGCAAAAGTCTCAGGCTTAATGATCGGTGAAAATATGCAGGCGCCGGCGGACCTAACCACATTATGTGAAGCGGCAGGAGAGCGTGGTTTTCCGGTTCTGATGACGCATTACTCCATTCCCTTCTCAGCAGTGACTCGAGCTATCGTCGATGCGGACAGGCAACAAGAGTTCGAACGCCAGAGCGCGATAAGCAGAGTCTATGAAAGCGCCCGTATGGGCTTGAGAGACATTGGTGTCGGCTCGCTCCTTGATCGTCTGGGTAAAGACGTACGCTCAAGCCTGTATCTGTTCGATACGCAAAGTTTGGTGCCCTGGCAGGGCAATCTGCCGCCCCTTCCTGACTCTTGGCATCAGGCAATTCACAGCCGCCGGCAGGAGCTTCGTGGTGCTCAGCCGGCCGTATTACGCTGTATACGTGCGGACACCAATGACGAAGCCATGGTCATGGCGTTACCCACGCAACCATCTTGCTCCATCTTGGCTATAAGTGGAGATTTACTCGATTACGGCCTCCTCCACCATGTCGCCGCCGTGGCTGGAAACGAACTCGAACGCCTTCAAGCGGAACAGGAACGCCAGCTGCGTCTTGGTTCCGAACTGCTCGATGACCTGCTTCAACAGCGAATTGCTGAACGCGCAGGGAAGGAACGCCTACAAGAGATCCTTGGCACAGTAGAGCCAGCAGTAATGGCCCTGGCTCGACCAGCTAAGGAGCTTCCTACAGGCTGGCAAAAGCAGCTGCTTCGGCAAAGGCAAGACTTCTTGCTCCGCAGCCAAGGGGATGAAGTGATTTTCCTCATGGCTTCGAGCGATGCGGCAGGCGTCATTCAAAAGGCACTAGGTTGCTCAATGGGCTTGAGCAACGCTCTCGGGCACCCTGAAAGGATTATCGAAACTTTACGTGAAGCACGCCTGGCATTAGCGCACACAAGCGTTCAACGTCCCCTGGCCCACTACGGCAGCTCTCACACGACGGCACCTTGGCTTCCGGATAGCCTGGATGAGGCTCAGCGCTTGCATCGTGACGTCCTCGGCGCCCTGCTGGATTACGATCTCCAGCAGAACACGCAGTTCAACCAAACCCTCAGAACTTTCCTTGAGCACAACCGATCTTGGCAAAAAGCCGCACAGCATTTGAACGTACACAAGCAGACTCTTGTTTACAGAATACGGCGCATCGAGGAGATTACTGGCCGTTCGCTGGATAGCACTGAAGATGTTGCAGTACTGTGGATTGCCCTCAGAGCTGGTGACATAGCCGGTGCTGGGGAGTAATCGACACCGACCTCTCAGTAGATCAAAACGCGGCATTCCCCTCAGCGCAAAGGAAAATCGGCTAAGAGGGAATGCCCGAGACTGGAGAATCTCAGTCCAAAATGAGATAGCTTTTGCGTACCGTTTGCCGGATGTTCCAGACGCCTTCAGTTTGGGCTTTGAAGTAGATAACGTCTCCAGCCTTGAATTCGACCGTTTCACCATCGTCAGGTGTGAAACTACCCTCGCCGCTTACGATAAAACTGTATTCCGCTTGTACTACCTGGCGACGAAATTGTCCGGGTTCACATTCCCAAAAACCGGTCGATGCTTGCCGATCATCAAGCATGCGATGATGAGCCGTGCGGCTGTTTGCGACGACTACCCCTATGGGTCGGCCTACTGGCACGGCTGGCGAGAACTCGCTATCGTCGATCAATCTGATGAGTATTGGTGACATGCTTTTCTCCTTAAGCTTTGTCTTCGAGACCAGCAGGGGCGAAACGTGACAGGAAGCGGTCTATGCCGGACACAGCCTCCCCTCCAAGTTCAGCCCTTTCCTTGCGAATGACAGCATTGCGCACCATCGACCCACCTAAATAACGAATCGGCTCAGGCGGGAATCGACGACAGTTTCGGTCCACGAGCGGGCATTGGCTCCACTCGTCATTCCTGCCTAAAGCAAGGCTGGCAAGAATCCTCCCGCCAAGCCTGCTCGGCCCTACTCCATTGCCGCTCCAGCCAATGCCGTAGTGGATGTTAGGGCAGCCATTGAGGCAACCAAACACCGGCAGACTGTCGTAGGTACGATCGATCGGCCCCGACCACTCATGCGTCAGACCAACATCTTTAAACTCAGGATAAGTTCGTCGCAGATCAGCTTTGGTGAGTTCAAGGCTTGCTCGATCATTACTGAATACAGGGCCAATTTGTGATCCAAAAGCGATTGCACCTGTTCCTTTGCCAAAAGCGATGCGTCCATCCCGTGTGGTTCGGTAGTAATCAACCATCAGCTGCGAGTCGGTGATCGCCTCCCCCCCTGCCCAGCCAGCACTCGCCAACCTCGCGGGCATAGCTTCAGTAATCACGATTGAGCTGTTCACTGGAACCATCAACTGAGCCAATTCCGGGAGTTGGGCCGCCCAGGCATTAGTAGCTAACACCACGTTACGGGCAGTCACCGTTCCCTGTTCGGTCAGAACCTGGGCAGGCTGCCCTGGCACAATTTTCGTGACCGCCGAGCGCTCATGAATGTCCACGCCTTGGGCAATGGCCACTCGACGCATTCCTCGGGCCAGCAAGGCGGGTTGGACAGTTGCGTTGCTACGCTCGAACACACCTGCCAGATGAACTGCGGAACCGGTGCGGCGAGCGACTTGCTCGGCATCCAACCGCTCGAACGGCTGCACTCCGAGTCTCTCACAAGCTGACAATGTGCCGTTCCAAGTATCGATATGCTGCGGTGTGGTAGCAGTCCACAGCCAACCTTTCTGCTGAAAGTGGGCATCAATTTCATGCTCTGCGCAGAACTCGCCTAACTCGTAGATCGCCCTCTCCGCTCGCTCTCCTAGAAAACGTGCTTGGTGCTCATCACAGAAGGATCGGAGTGTGCCGATCTTCGGCCACCAAGACATTACGAATCCTCCGTTACGGCCAGAGGCCCCTCCTCCACACACATCTTGTTCGAGAATCATCACTCGAGCATCAGGCTCCAGTTGCTTCAGCGTCATTGCAGTCCATAGCCCGACAAAGCCGCCGCCAATGATCAGCACATCGACTTCATGATTGCCCTTCAAAGTCGGAGAGATCGCTGCCTCAAAGTCAGAGGACTCCATCCAGAAGCTGCGCTTCAAAGGCGGGGTGGGTATTAGTTTCATTGTGATAGCCCCAGGTGGTCGAAACGGTCACGACCAGTTTGTGAAGGACCGTAGGCTTGGACAATCAAACGCTATTAGGAAAATGACACGTCAGCTCATGCGATCGTATGAAAGGCCGACACGTCATTCATCGTTCAGTGGCACGCATGGTGACTTCAAAACGCACACTGTGATTGGCAAGCGACCAGATGCAACCGGTGCAGCAGCAGAGCTAGTACGAATGTATGAGCGACCTGCACCATTTGTTGGTTCCGTCTGATTGAGGCAGCGGGCATTCCGTATGAATTTAGGGGGGCAGGTTTCAAACAAAACAAAAAATCGAAAGCTGGAGGAACATCGTATGTGGCGAGTTGGCGTTGACGTAGGTGGTACATTTACTGACTTGTTCGCCTGGGAAGACAAATCAGGCAAGCAGGTGACGGCCAAAGTGCTCACCACCAAACAGGATCGCTCAATCGCAGTGCTGGAGGCGATCGAAAAAGCGGGCATCGAAATTGCCGATATCTCGCACCTCATGCACGGCACGACCACGGCAACTAACGCCCTGATCGAGCGTAGCTACCCAGATGCGGCCTTCATCACTACCGAAGGTTTCCGCGACACCATTGAGATCGGTCGGCAGCACCGTGAGCACCTGTACGACCCCTATCAAACCAAACCCAAGCCAATCATCAAGCGTCGCTATCGCTATACCGTCCCTGAGCGCACCAACGTTCGGGGCGAAACCGAGCGACCACTGGATGTTGATGCAGCCCACGAAGTCGCGCAGAAGATCAAGGCGTCCGGCATCAAGTCTGTAGGCATCGGCTTCATCAACTCCTATGCAAGTACTCGCCATGAGGAGCAGATGCGCGACATCCTCCTGAAGCACTGCCCTGACGTGCACGTGGTTCTCTCTGGAGAAACCCGTCCGGTCTTCCGCGAGCATGGTCGCTTCACAACGACAGCGGTACGTGCAGCGTGTATGCCGGTAATGGTGAAGTACATGGACGACCTGGAAGCACGTCTCCACCAACACCAGTTCACCGGTAAGCTGCTGATCCTCAAGAGTAGCGGCGGTGTGATGTCCGCCGAGCTGGCCCGGCGGCACCCAGAGGACATGCTCGAATCAGGCCCAGCAGGTGGTGTCGCCTATGCTGGTTACCTGTCCGAACTCAGCGGTTTCGACAAGATCCTGCACACCGACGTGGGCGGTACCAGCTTCGACGTATCAATTGTCGAGCACGGCAAAGGGCTCATCACCCGCGACCATGAGTTGGAATGGGAAGTACCTATCGTGGTGCCAATGCTGGACATCCATAGCGTGGGGTCTGGAGGTGGCTCGATTGGCTGGGTTGACCAAGGCGGCTCGCTGCGCGTTGGGCCCAAGAGCGCAGGCTCCGAACCAGGGCCAGTCTGCTATGGTCGCGGCGGAGTGCAACCAACCATCACTGATGCCAACCTGCTGCTGGGACGGCTGGAGCCGACCCTGGGTGGCAAGTTCAACCTGGATGTTGAGGCGGCAGACAAAGCAATGGCCAGCCTGGCCAAACAAATTGGCCTTTCTCCCCTTGAGACCGCTGAGGGCATGATCCGCATCGGTTGCGAATACATGGCCCAGGCAGTGAAGAAGATCCTCGTTGCCCGAGGTCGTGACCCTCGCGATTTTGTGTTCGCCAGCTTCGGCGGCGCTGGTGCTTTGCATGCTTGCATCGTTGCCAAGTCGATGAACATTCCTAAAGTCATCGTGCCACCTTATGCCGGTGTGGCTTCGGCTTTTGGCGCAACTGCGATGAACTTGCGTCAAGACCTTGAGCGCTTCTACTACTCACCCGTGAAAGAGGCCGACCTTGGCAAGATCAACGAAATGCTGGCCGAGCTTGAGACCAAAGCCAAGGCAGTGCTCCGTGAACAGGGTATCGACAAGGACAGTGACATCGAACTGATCCGTACAGCGCAGATGCGCTACGTCGGCCAGTCCTATGAGGTTGATACACCCATCCCCGATGGTGAACTCACTGCTGGGTGCTTGCCTGGCATCGAGGAAGCCTTCCATGCGGCGCACAAACAGGAATTCGGTGTCAGCTCGGACGACTTTGCCCCTGCATTTGTCTCATTCGGGGTAACTGCAATTGGCCGCATGGACTCGCCACCACCGGTCGACCTGATTAATGCCACCGAAGGCGATGCTGTGAAGACAGTTCGCGATGTGTATTTCGATGGCCAGTGGACACAGTGCAAGGTCTACGACGGTGAAGCCCTGGGCACCAAGCACAAGATTCAGGGGCCCGCGATCATCGAGTACGAACATGCCTGCACCGTGATGCCACCAAACACCCATGCGCATGTGAATGCGATGGGCGCCCTGGTCATTGACATCGAAAAATAAAAATAAGGAGCCCACTATGAGCAAGCAATCAGTTGGTCATGACGTCGACAACGACATTGACCCAATCACCTTCGAGGTGATGCGCAGCATCTTCGAGTACGCCAGCGACCGTATGGCCACCGTGCTACAACGTTCTTCGTTCTCACCGATTCTGGCAGACATGCTGGACTTCTCTAACGCCATTTACGATGCCGATCTCCAACTGCTGAGCCAGGCGGCGAACTGCCCAGTGCACTTGGCTGCAATGAAATTCAGCGCTGAGGAAGCGGTAAAAACCATTGGTCGCGAGAACGTACATGAGGGCGACGTGATGGTGGTCAACGACCCCTATCGCGGTGGCACCCACATCAACGACATCTCGTTTATCAAGCCGATTTTCTACAAGCAAGAACTGATCGGCTACGGCGTCAGCCGTGGGCACTGGATGGACCTCGGCGGCGGCGGCGCTGGTGGCCAGGCTTTTAGTACCCACATCGCCGCGGAGGGTCTGCGTCTGCCGCCGCTGAAGATCTACTCTGGCGGTAAGCTCAACGAGGATCTGCTAGCGATCATCCTCAATAACTCGCGCACTCCGCATTTCATCAAGGGCGACCTTCAGGCGCACCTGGGTGCGCTGCTGGGCGCAGAGCAGGAGCTGCAACGCGCATGTGATCGCTACGGCGCCGAGATTGTGAAGAAGGCCATGAAGAAGATTCAGGCCTACACCGAGCGCATGATCCGTGAATCGATTCGCAAGATTCCCAACGGCATCTATGAGGCCGAGGACTACGCGGACACCGACGGCATTACCGATCAGCGCGTCAAGCTGAAAGTAACGCTGGAGATCAAGGACACATCGATCAAGGTCGATTTTGCCGGTACCGACCCTATTTGTCAGGGGGCAATCAACTCGCCGCGTGCAAACACCATTTCGGCGGCCCTGTACTCTTTGCAGTTCTTCCTGGCACCTGATGCACCGCAAAACCAAGGCATGTTCAACCCCATCGAGGTCGTTCTTCCCGAAGGCTGCTGGCTGAACGCGAAATGGCCTGCACCGACCATCGGCTGCACCACTCTGACCTCATCGAAAATAACCAGCGCCATCTGGCAGGCCCTGGCCAAGGCTATCCCTGAGCAGATTACCGGCTCCACCTGCTCGGAATGTAACTGGTTTGTCGCGAGCTGCACTTCACCTGACGGCAAAACCGATGTGTTCTCCGACTTGCCAGCCGGTGGCTGGGGAGGCACGCCCTATGCCGATGGCATGAGCGTGACCATGGACCCATTGGGCAACTGCATGAACATGCCGGCCGAAACCGCCGAGCTGTTCTTCCCAATCGCCTATGAGGCCTTCGAGCTGCGCGGCGATTCGGCGGGTGCAGGCCGCCACCGTGGTGGCCTAGGCGCCACCTTTAAAGTCCGCTTCCTTGGTGGCGGTGAGCTGGGCATGGAAACCTCACGTACCCTCGAAGGCAGCCCGGGCGCCGCGGGAGGCCTGCCTAGTGCGGTCCAGCGTGCGACGCATGTTCACGCCAACGGTTCAGCCCAGGTTATCGGCGGTATCGCCAGCGACGGTTCGTGGGCGAGTCCGTTGTTGGCCTCGCACAAGTTCAAGGCTGGCGACGTTTTCATGTTTGAGAGCACCGGCGGCGGTGGCTGGGGAAATCCGCTGAAGCGCACGGTCGCTGAAGTGCTCGAAGATGTACTGGACGAGTACATCAGCATTGAAACCGCCAAGCGCGACTATGGCGTGGTCATCGACCCGACAACTCTGCAAATCGATGAGGCTGCAACCTCCGCTCTAAGGGGCTGAGTACCAGACATCCCCTTATCCCCGAGCCGGCCTGATGACCGCGCTCGGGGGCTTGATCGGACCTTTAAATCAATCCCTTTAAAAGCCATGGCGTCGCCAGTCGCGACGCCATGGCTTCTCGCTGCCCAAAAAACCCTTTCATCCCCTCATCGCCCTTACAAGAATAATTCTGGAGCGATTCATGAACATCCATCGCTATGCACTTCCGCTCGCTTTGCTCGCCGCGATCGACTACCCAAAGGAGGCTTGGGCCGTGCCAGTTACCGAGCATTTGGATGTTGGAGGTGCTATTCGCGGCAGGTTCGATTTTGACCCCGACCGAGATATCTCCAAAATTGATTTCGATACCCTCATCCTACGCGCTGATTATGACCTAGAGCGCTGGACTGGCTCGGTGCAGTATCGCCTATACGGCAACGCCTTCCCTTACCGATACACGGACAACATTGGTGATATAGCCTTCTTCGAGCACGCTTGGGCAGGCTACAAGTTTTCCCCCGAGCATCAGGTTCAGATCGGCCTTACCGACATCCCATTCGGCCTGGGCCGCTACTTCGGTAGTACCTTCTTTGAGACCCTCGGTAACGTAGTAGGCCTTGAGGATACCCAGAACATTGGCATCAAGTACCTCGGCCAGTTCAACAATTGGGACCTCAGCGCAGCTTACTACCCAATCACCGCACAGCAGGGACGCGGTACCAGCCGTGGTGGCCGAACCTACGGCACTAGCGTGGCCTCTGCCGACAGCTATGTGGCGCAAGGAAGCGACAACGAAGAGAGTGACATCATCGTCGGGCGTCTTGCTCGTAAGTACCGCGTCGGAGACTGGAGAGGCGAGATCGGCGTGACGCTGCTGTCCTCGACCTTGCACAACTTCGACACCAGCCGAGATGGCCAGCGACTGGCCACCGCCCTACACCTTAAAGCCCAACGCGGCCCGCTCGGTTTCCAGGCAATGGCGGCGCGCCAACAGATGACCCCGAAAAATCCTGGGACTGAGACACTGGTGACCTTTGGCGGATTTGATGCCACGTTCAATGTCGCCTCCAAAGGCAACCTCTATGTAGCTGACATCAGCTATGAACTGGCCGAACGTTTTGGCTGGCTGTCGAAGGTCAAGGTTTACGCCAACTACAGTCTGTTTGACAAAGACCAGGAGCAGTTCAAAGACTCACAGCGAGGAATTCTTGGCACTTCCTTTAGCCTAGGGCCAATCTGGGTGGCCCTCGAATGGCTGCATGGGCGTAATGACCCTTACATCGGCGGGAGTGATTTCACCCAGAGCTTGGGCGGAGGCGGAAGTAACCGTTGGGAAAGTCAGGTCTACAGCAATGTAGGCTACTACTTCTGATAAATCATCAAAAAATGGCGCGTTTTCATTTTGAAGACGCGCCCAAAGTGACACAACAAGAGCAGATAATTTAGGTACTAGGCTGCACTTGCCTGAGCAAGGTCAAGCGAGCGTGTTTCCGGAGCCATCAGCCAGGTAAAGAACAGACCGACCATCGAGATACCGAAAGCAGCAATCATGGTGTTAGCAATACCGATCGAGGAAAGAGACATCGGCACAAGATAAGTACCAATCGCCGCACCGATGCGCGACAGCGATGTTGCCAATCCAACCGCGGAACCACGAACCTCAGTAGGGAACAATTCATTGGGATAGACGTACTGGAGCACCTGAGCGCCACCGATGAACAACGCGTAGCTACCGAACAGAGCGAGAGTTACCAAGCCCGCACCATCCGGATAAAGGCCAAGTAGCAGCAATGCCAATCCAGACCAAAGGAAGCTGTGGATGAGCATATTGCGACGGCCCATCGGGTTGATCAGCTTCACCCCAAGCAGGCAGCCGAAGACAAAGATAATGGTAATAGCCACCGCACCCCAGGCAGCCAAGTCTCCGGTGAGGCCCATGGCAGAAAGGATTTTAGGTGCAAAGGCATAGATTGCGAATTGCGGGATAATCGAACAAGTCCAGAAGATACTTACGAAGAAGATGCGCTTGCCATAGTGCGAGTGGAACAACGACGAGACCGAAACGCGACGCTCACTGACGGGTTCTGGCAGATCCGCAACAGAGAACTTGTCGCCATACACCTTCTTGATCACCTGGTCTGCCTCAGCGACTCGGCCTTTACTCAGCAACCAACGTGCGGACTCCGGGGTACCGGCGCGCATAATCAGGAAGAGTACCGCCGGTACGACTGCACTGGCCAAAGCCCAACGCCAAGCCTCCGGTCCCATGGCGCGAAGGATGAACTCACCCGCGACGTAAGCGACTGCCGCACCGACAAACCACATCATCACCAAACTGGCCAAAATTGAGCCGCGTTGCTTTTTCGGCAAGAATTCAGCGAGCAATGACGTCGCCAGTGGGTGGTCCGCACCAATAGCCACACCGAGCATCAAGCGCAGCACAATCAGGGCCGCAGCGGAGTTCACCCAAAATTGACCCAGGGAGAATACAGCCAAAGCAACCAGCACCAGCACGTAGAGCGTTTTCCGGCCCAGTTTGTCGGTGAAAAGACCACCTACGAACCCACCGAAGAACATGCCGACCAAGGAAGCCGCGGCAACCATGCCTTCTTCAAAGACACTTAGCTGAAGTGATTGGCTCAACTGAACTAGGACGACACCAATAATGCTAAGAATGTATCCATCCAAGAATGGCGCGCCTGAGGAGTAGACGGCAAGCTTCTTGTGGAAACTGTTGAGGGGGGCATCTTCTAACGAAATTTTTTGTTTATTTGACATTATTTTGCTGTCTCTTTTGCTGCTCGATGCTAAATAACTCACCTGAAGCTGACATTCCTGCACACTGGCACGCAAGCCCGAAACCTGGTGAATTATCGTATTGTTTTTGTATGACCTAGCTATTCGAACAAATGGCGCGAGTGTCCCTAGACCTCACTTCATTTATGCGAATGAATACAGCAATCCATGCCCATCGGCTCTCTGACGATCCTTAGTACATCGTACTCTCGTGATGAAACGAGCGGTCGCTGCGCTTGCCGAGCAAAATCCTAAGACGCGTTCAGATTAAGCTCGCATGAGTTTAAGAAATAGAAGGATTACCTCAAAGAATGCGACATCTCGGCTATTTTACTCTGTCCGAATTACGATATTTTTGCCCTCCCCTCACAATGCCCATAGGCAAGCGGCTATGCGCCGCTTGCCTATGCTTCACTCAGCTTTTGCGGGCAACCCAAGCGTTGAAGCGTTCCTGCAACTCCTCACCGTGATCGATCCAGAAATCGCTGCTGACGGCCATCGATTGCGCCATGTTTGCAGGCGCAGTGTTGAGCTGCGCCGCCAGCGCTGGATCAAGCAAGCTAGCAGTATGCAAATTGACTGAGCCGTATCCCAGCTGAGTGGTGTGCTTTTCCTGATTCTCTGGGCGAAGGGTGAATGCGATGAAGTCTTCCGCGAGGTCCTTGTTTTTGCTTCCCCGCGGTACGGCCCAGTAGTCGATAGCGTAAATGCTTCCATTCCAGATCGGCTTGATGTGCGCGCCAGACTGCTGGGCGGCATAGATCCGGCCGTTGAAGGCTGTGGTCATTACCACGTCTTTGCTGGCTAGGAACTGCATGGGCTGAGCACCGGCCTCCCACCACTGAATGTATGGCTTGATCTCATCCAGCTTATTGAAAGCCCTATCTACACCTTCGGGGGTGGAGAGAACCTTATAGATCTCCTCGCGAGGAACTCCGTCAGCCATCAGTGCAGCCTCAAGGGTGAACTTCGGCCCTTTGCGTAGGGCGCGCTTCCCCGGAAATTTCTTGATGTCCCAGAAATCTTGCCAGCCATTGGGGGCTACAGACAACGCGTCTGTGTTGTAGGCCAAAGCCATCGACCATACCAACAATCCCGCACCGCAGTCAGACAGTGTGCCTGGCACGAAGTCTTCCTCCTTGCCAAGTCGCGCTTGATCCAAGGGTTCGAATAGGCCCTCCTCGCATCCACGGACAAGGTCATCACCCTCTACCTGAACGACATCCCAGTTCACGCTGTTGGTGTCGACCATGACCTTGATGCGCCCCATCTCGCCATTGTATTCCCCGGCTATGAGCTTGACCTGATGAGCCGCCTCAAACGGCTGATAGAACACCTCGGTTTGCACCGTCTTACTGACTCCTCCATAAGAGATGACTGTCATCTCTGTAGCCGCTGCGTGTGCGGTCAGGAGGCAGGTGATTGCACCAGCGACAAATCCATTGTTCATGAAACCCTCTTCATTTATTGGTTTTGTTAAGAAGCGTTCTGCGTGCAACGTTCTGCATGAAGAAAAAAGCGAGCACCGAACCGGTGAGGCAAATGCTCGCTGGATCCATAGGGATCAAAACTTTGGTCAGCGTGAAGCTGGTGTGGGTGCATCCGCTCGGATGAGCGATCTGCGTTTAAGCTCATGCCAAAAATCGTCAGGAATCTCGCGCTCAAATGTCGAGATATTCTCCTTGAGCTGCTGGACGCTGCGCACACCAGGAATAATGCTTGCCACAGAGGGGTGTGCGGCGATGAATTGCAACGCTGCCGATTTGAGTGGAACATCAAAGTCAATACATACGGCCTCGATGCGTCGCACATGCTCCAGCACATCAGCGTCGGCAGGTGCATAATTGTACCGCGCACCAGGAACCGCGCCCGTGGCCAGAATCCCGCTGTTGTAGCCTCCGCCCACGATGAGCGAGACACCTTGTGCTTCACACTGGGGAAGAAAGTCGTTCAATGCATCTTGCTCGATGAGCGTGTAGCGCCCTGCCAGCAGAAGACAGTCAAAATCGACGCGGCGGATGGCCTCATGAGCAACATCGCTCTCATTGACGCCGATCCCAATCGACTTCACAACACCCTGATCACGAAGCTCAAGCAGTGCCCTACCAGCCCCCTTCATGGCGAAATCGAATACCTCGGGCTGCTGGCTGCCATGGGTGTAAACATCGACTTCATGAATGAGCGCAACATCAATGCGCTCTAGGCCCGTTCGCTGAAGACTATCTTCGATCGATCTCATCGTACCGTCGTAGGAGTAGTCAAATCTCCACTCGAAAGGTAGCCCTTTTATCCAGCAACCGAAGTCGATCTCTTCCCGTCTACGGGGGGTCAGCAACCGACCGACCTTGGTAGCGAGTACAAATTGGTCACGAGGCTTCCAACGCAGTCCTTGTCCTAAGCGCGCCTCGCTCAAACCATGACCATAGCTCGGTGCGGTATCAAAAAATCGAATGCCCGCGTCCCAGGTAGCCTGGACCAGTCCCGCCGCGGCATCCTCACTGATAGGTGCCATGAAGTTGCCCAACTGGGCGGCCCCAAACCCCATCACACTGGTCTGAATGCCTGAACGAGACCACGTTCGTTGCTGCGAAGCTTGCATGGATGACGTTCCTTTCAAGAGGCCCGACCTAAGCCGGGCGTTAGTGAAACTGGTCTTCAGATGCTCAAGCACAGGTATTTGATTTCGAGGTAGTCCTCGATACCGTACTTGGAACCTTCGCGGCCTAGGCCCGAGGCCTTGATGCCGCCGAATGGCGCGACTTCGTTGGAGATCAGGCCGGTGTTGATACCGACCATGCCGTATTCCAGGGCCTCGGCGACACGGAACACACGGCTCATGTCACGGGCATAGAAGTATGAAGCCAGGCCGAATTCGGTGTCATTGGACATGGCAATAACTTCGGCTTCGTCTTTGAAGCGGAACAGCGGCGCCAGCGGACCGAAGGTTTCATCCTTGGCAACGGCAGCACTATTCGGCACATCAATCAGGATAGTGGGCTCGAAGAAGTGGCCTTCGATCAGCTGTCCACCTGCAAGCACCTTAGCGCCCTTTGAGACGGCATCATCGATGTGCTCCTGGACTTTGGCGACAGCCTTGCCGTCGATCAACGGGCCAGTGGTGGTGCCATCTTCCAGACCGTTACCAATCTTCAACTTGGCAACCGCAGCGGCCAGCTTCTCGGCGAATGCGTCGTAAACACCGTCCTGCACATAGATACGGTTGGCGCAGACGCAGGTCTGACCGTTATTACGGAATTTGGAAATCATCGCGCCCTCCACCGCCTTGTCCAAATCGGCGTCGTCGAACACGATGAACGGGGCGTTGCCACCCAGCTCCAGAGAAACCTTCTTGATGTCCTTGGCACACTCCTGCATCAGCTGGCGACCGATATCGGTCGAGCCGGTGAAGGACAGTTTGCGTACCAGGGAGTTGCCAGTCAGCTCGCCGCCAACTTCGCCAGCGCTGCCGGTCACCACGCTCAGCACGCCAGCCGGGATGCCGGCACGGTTGGCCAGTTCGACCAGGGCCAGGGCGGAGTACGGGGTTTGCGAGGCAGGCTTGAGCACCATGGTGCAGCCAGCGGCCAAGGCTGGTCCAGCTTTACGGGTGATCATGGCGGCCGGGAAGTTCCACGGGGTAATGGCCGCGGTAACGCCGATCGGCTGCTTGATGACGATCAGCCGCTTGTCTGGCTGGTGGCCCGGGATGGTGTCGCCGTAGACGCGCTTGGCTTCTTCGGCGAACCACTCGATGAACGAGGCGGCGTAGGCGATTTCGCCCTTGGCTTCGGCCAGCGGCTTGCCTTGTTCGGTGGTCATCAGCCGAGCCAGGTCGTCCTGGTTCTCGATCATCAGTTCGAACCAGCGACGCAGCTTGCTCGAGCGCTCTTTGGCAGTCAGTGCACGCCACGCAGGCAGTGCCTTGTCGGCGGCTTCGATGGCGCGGCGGGTTTCCGCGGTGCCCATCTTCGGCACGGTACCGATGACTTCACCCGTGGCCGGGTTCGTCACACGGATTACCAAGCTGCTGTCAGCATCAAGCCATTGGCCATCAATGAAAGCTTGCTGGCGGAACAATTGTGAGTCTTTCAGTTGCATATCCAACTCCTTAGATGGCAGCGCTACGTTCGCGCAGATCCATGTTCAGAATGCGGTCGTTCTCGCTGTAATCCACCGGGCAGTCGATCACGTGTACACCTGGGGTATTGATGCAGTGCTCGAGCAGTGGCAGCAAGGCTTCGGCGCTTTCCACGCGGTGGCCGTTGGCACCGTAGGATTCTGCGTACTTGACGAAGTCCGGGTTACCGTAGTCCAAGCCAAAATCGGTGAAGCCCATGTTGGCCTGCTTCCAGCGAATCATGCCGTAGCCGTCGTCACGCAGGATCACCACGGTGATGTGCATGCCCAGACGTACGGCGGTTTCCAGTTCCTGACTGTTCATCATGAAGCC